>JANMJN010001281.1:0-4030 GCA_031371355.1 Saprospiraceae bacterium | reverse complement strand
AGTAAGCTTGTTTTTTTTAAAAATGACTTTACTGGAGTGATTTTATAGAACAAGGGGATGAGTAAAAACAAGCCATCCGTAGGGCGTATGAGGGTTATCAGACCGCCGATAAATCCCAAGCCAATTAAGTAATTAGATTGCTCATTTTCATGCCATTTTATTGTAAAAAACAGAAAAATAGCTAATAAACAAAATAAATACGAATGCGCCATGAAGCCGTTGAAAGCTGTGAAATAGAATAAATTTGTTGTCTATAGGGTGATTGCTAAGACAATACTTGTCGTGGATTCCATAAAATTCTCCTTCCCCGAAAGCATCGGGATGTGGTGCCTAAACAGTACTTTTCTTAAAAAATACAAACCAAACATGACATAAAACAAATTCCCCAATAATAAAATAAACCGATATGGCAACGAATAACCATCAGCCACAAAACCCAAAGGTTGAGCTAATAGGTGAGCAATCGTAAAGAACGGCAGTTGCATCATCGCCACACCACACGTATATATATTGACGTGATTACCATTGGGCGCGACAACGCAGGGAATCCACCGTTCAGGCATCGTTTCGGGCGTGTAATTTTCGTCCCGATGGTCAGCCATATTCTTTGTGCGGTGGTAGGTTTGAAGGCGCAAAGTGTTGAAATTATGATGAATAAACGTCATCGGTAAATAAGCATAGTAACCCATACTATCGCCATTAATAAGTAACCATTCATCCCAATTTCGGAAATGAGCAAGCGATAATAGGTTGATTATCAATAAGATACCAAGTGTTATTTTTGACAATGATTTCACTTTTGATTGCTTTAATGCGAAGTCTATTTTGATTAAATCCTTTCTAATAAAGCCATATAAAACCCATCGAACCCCTCAGTAGCAGAGGTGATTTTGCGCTCATCGAGCCACTTGAAGCCTTGATTTTTTTCGAGAAATGCTTTGACTTGGTTCTCATTTTCAGAAGGTAAAATGCTGCAAGTCGCATACACTAATTTGCCGCCGACTTTTACCATTTTTGCATAGTTTTCAAGGATATTTGCTTGTGTTTTGCGGATTTCAGATATGAATTCAGGTTGTAATTTCCATTTTGCATCGGGGTTTCGGCGCAAAACACCTAAGCCGCTACAAGGCACATCCAGTAAAACACGGTCGGCACTGTCGTGCAAACGTTTTATCACTTTTGTGGATTCAATTGGACGTGTTTCGATGTTAAAAATCCCATTTCGGCGGGCGCGACGTTGCAATTCGTCCAATTTCCACCCCTCAGTATCGAGCGAAATGATGCGCCCTTTGTTGCCCATCAAAGTAGCTAAATGCAGTGATTTCCCGCCCGCTCCCGCACAAGCATCAATGATACGCATACCCGATTCAACTTGTAAAAATGGCGCAATCGTTTGACTACCTGCATCTTGTACTTCAAAAAAACCATTTTTGAACAACTCTGTTTGAAACACATGGCCCCGTTTTTTCAAAACAAGGGCATCTTTACTGAGGGGTGTCAAAGTTGTTTCCCAACCCAGTTCGAGTAGTTTTTTTTGTAAATCTAAAACAGGGATTTTTAAGGTATTGCAACGCAAAACGATGTCGGCGGGGCGGTTAATAGCTTTGATTTCAAAATTCCAAAGGTCTGCGCCCAACTCTGTTTCTGCCATTACGTCGAGCCAATCGGGGATAGAATTTTTGATTTTTCTATCAGAAATCGTATCGTATGCAGCTTTGAGTTTTTCGTAGTCTAATTGTTTAAATTCTGCTATGTTTTGCTCCGATTTCAGAACCCAATGCACGCCAATGATGTTGTTCATTGAGGTTGCGGACACCTCGCTTTCAAGGCAAAGTTCTCGATAAAGCCGCCACCAACGGACGCATTCATAAGTCGTTTCTGCTAAAAAACCACGGTCACGGCTACCCCATTTTGGGTTCGATTTGAGCATACGCTCAATGACTTTGTCGGCGTATTTACCATTGTCGAATATTTCGGTCAAAGCCTCCGAAACAGCTTTTACAAGTAGTGGGTGAAATTTCATAAAATTCAAAATTTTGGCGAAGATAGGAAATTGACCAAGTGAAAATGCTAAAATGAATGAAGGAATGAGTTTTCTTTATGATCAATAAGAAAAAACAAGTGTTTTGTTTTGTTGGATTAAGTAGCTTGTATTATCTTGCAACATATTGATATTCAATAAATTAAAACATATATGTTGAAAATGGACTCACAACGCAGCCAAGCCGATTTATTGTGGAAAGACTTGACCACAGAATTCTATCTTGATTTTGTATTATTTTTTTTCGGACAAAAATTGTACGATTCGATTGATACCGAAATTCCGCCAGATTTTTTGGAACAGGAATTCAATGAAACATTTTTAGGCAACGAGCCGAACAAAAAAGCGGCTGATAAAATTATGCGTTTTCGTTTGAAAAATGGTGAGTCAAAATTCATCATATTGCACATCGAATTTCAAGGGAAATCGGAAAAAGACTTTAAAATGCGTATGTTTTTGTACTTCGTTTATATCGTTGTCAAGTACAAAACCTTGGATATTTCGTCGCTCGTTATCTATACGGGTAGTACGATAACTAAAAATCCAGACCGTTTCAAAATGGACAATCATGGGACGGAGTTTATGTTGAAATTCAATACGTATATTGTTAAGAATCAAGAAGAAGAACAATTGTTAGATTCTGACAACCCGTTTGCCTTAGCGGTTTTGACCAGTTTATATTTGATCAAAGCGGGTAGAAAAAGTGTTAAAAAATTAGAATACAAGAAAAAACTGGTTGAAATTGCTGTTTCTAAGAATTATACCAAGCAAAAGTTCTACCGATTGTTTAATTTTGTACAGTATTTAATCACGCTCCCAAAAGTGTTTGAATTAGAGTTTAAAAAATTTACTTCTCAACCTAAAATTAATACACAAATGCAAGCTAAAAAAGAGTTTCTATTAGATTTTCCTGTATTTTTTGGTGAAGCTGTCACTGCAATTCGTGAAGAAGGCATCGAAATGGGCATTAAAAAAGAGCGTGCCAGAAACGAGAGGGGTATTCTCAATTTATACAAAACTATGGGTTTATCTACTGCTCAAATTGCCAGCACCTTAGAATTGCCTATCGAATATGTTCAATCAATTATTGATAATAATGCAATATAAAAAAGAGTTTTTATTAGATTTTCCTTTATTTTTTGGCGATGCTGTTTCTGAAATTCGTCAAGAAGGTTTTGAAATTGGCTACAAGGAAGGGCTGGAAATTGCAAAAGTTGAACTGGGTGCTTGGCTTCCCAAAGCAATCATTAATGCTCATCAAATGTATGGCTTTACTGCCAAGCAGCTTTCAGAAGGGCTTGAATACCTTTTAGAATACATACAATCAGTGCTTGATACTTCGAAGAATGAATAAAAACTTACAAAAAGGATTTAATACAAAAGCCATCTTGATTATCCGAGATGGCTTTTACTATAAAATGCTGTCAAATCCTCATATTTGCCCACTTAAAATCTGAAAAATGTACTCAATTTCAACCATACAAAATTGGCTTAATGCCGAGTGGCTGCTGAAAAATGATAGCACACTAGACGTTGAACACTTGGCTTTTGATTCGCGCCGTATTGCCTTTCCTGAACGCACTCTATTCCTCGCTTTGACAGCCCAACGTGATGGGCATGACTTTGTCGCTGACGCTTACCAACGGGGTGTTAGGCATTTTTTAGTATCAAAAAACATTGATACACAAGCTTTTACGGAGGCAAATATCTTAAAAGTAGATGATGTAGTAAAGGGTCTGAAAATGATTGCAAAGCGGCATCGGGCGCATTTTCCGAACCTTGAAGTCATTGGTATTACAGGATCAAACGGCAAAACGATTGTCAAAGAATGGCTGTTCGAATTGCTGCGCGATGACTTTAATATCGTCCGTTCCCCTGCGAGTTTTAACTCTCAAATTGGGGTGCCGATGTCGGTTTGGCAGATTCGCCCAGAACATGATTTAGCGATTATTGTGGTTGGTATTTCGACGGTGGGCGAGATGGACGAAT
>JANMJN010001246.1:0-1543 GCA_031371355.1 Saprospiraceae bacterium | reverse complement strand
GTCGAGGACATCATAAGCAAAACGGGCATTGCCAAAGGTGCGGTCACGATTTCGAAACGCTTCTGTTATGATTTCATCAACTTGTTTCTTAGCATTTGGGCTTAAAACGATGCCTTTTTCGTAAGCAGCATAATCAGCAATTTGAGACAATTCTTGCGGTAAATAGTCTTGAAATTCAAAAAAATGCTTAAAACGAGAGCGCAAACCTGGGTTTGAGTCAATAAAATGTTTCATTTCCTTTGGATAACCCGCAACAATAACGGCAAGGTCTCCTACCCCATTACTCATTTCTTTGACCAAAATCTCAACAACTTCTCGTCCAAAATCCTTTGTATCGTCCAACGAACGAGCAAGTGAATAGGCTTCGTCAATAAACAAAACACCGCCGCGTGCTTTTTCAATAGCATCTTTAACTTTAGGTGCTGTTTGTCCAATATATTCGCCAACAAGGTCGGCACGGTCAACTTCATGGACATGCCCTTTTGATAGTAAGCCCATTTTTTTATAGAGTTTACCCATCATTTTTGCAACCGTTGTCTTACCAGTACCTGGGTTGCCGACAAAAACTGAATGCACGTTGATTTGGCTGTCCTCATCGAACCCCCGTTCTTTACGGATTTGTAGAAATTGAAGATATTGTGCATGGTCTCGCACTTTTTGCTTGATTTGACTTAAACCAATTAAGTTCTCCAATTTGCTCATTACTTCATCAAAAGACACCTGAATATCGTCATCAGCTGCTTGAATAACAGGTGTTACTTGATTCGGTAAAAATATTGGTTGTGTGCCTTCTAAAAACTCATCAGCGACTTCAAAAGGCAAGACAGCCAATAACTTATCCATAAAAACGACTTCACATGTATAGTGATCATTCCGCCATGAACCTTTGACATTTGAACCCCAACCTGCTGTAATCGTCAAATATTCATCTTTCTTTTCAACGCGGTGCAAGCGAACAATTTGACCTTTTAATTCACGTGCATTGTTATAAAACTTAGCAAAAAGCTCACATTGCCAGCTTTTATTGAGGTTCAAATTTTTAAGCGTAATTTCTGCATATATATAACGTGTCTCTTCGCCATGCAAAGTCCGGTAATAAATCCGTTCGGTTTCAGGAATATCGTCATAAGGACCCTCATACAGTTTGAGCGATTGAATTTCGAGATATGGATTGTCTTCATAAGTGACTTCACGACCACCATCTTCAATGTAAAAATATTTTGTCGCAACTTTTTCACCGTCCACATATGCTTCCCAATAGTAAGTGCCTTTCTTCCAAAATGCACCTTCTTTTTTGTTTCCCCATCCTTCACGTATATAAATAACATTGTCATACTTACTCACTTTCCGTCGAAAAGGTAAGCTACACAACTCTGTTCGCCCTTTTTTCAGCGAAAAGCACTTCAATTCGACTTCGACATCCCAATCGTCTAGGTCAAACATTTTATTGTACAAAGATAATTCAGCGTACATATAAGCGGATTCGTATCGGTCAAAAACCTGCCGATATTTCTTTTTGTTGTCCGCTAACCATTCAGTTGAG
>JANMJN010001244.1:0-6225 GCA_031371355.1 Saprospiraceae bacterium | reverse complement strand
TAAAAACACATTCTACATGGTTGCGAAAGAGTTTAAATGTCGCTGCCAAATATTCATAATACCTTATTTAGTTGTGTATTTTTGAATATCTACAAAGTTAAATTTTTTAAATAAAAAATAACATGAAATCATTGAAAAATGGACAATTAATTCAATGGGGTAGGGCAAACAAAAAATAGCATACCCTAATTCCGAAGGAATTGAATATAAATAACCGTAGATGAAATCTACGGAATGAACTACGGACAATCACACAATTCCGAAGGAATTGAACTGCAAAGGCGGCTGATAAATGCTTGATATTCAACTCTTTCAGAGTTGGGAGATAGCTTTTAGTACGTCCGTAGATTTCATCTACGGTTATTCGTATTCAATTCCTTCGGAATTAGTGTATATTATTTTTTTTACTGCCACTTAAAGCATTTTAGCTATAAAACACTGTTTATACTGAGGGGGTGTTCTTGCCTTTTATTTTGTGGTCATTCGTCGGTTTTGGAAAATCATCAGGTGTCGTATCATTTTCATCTGCCGCAATGCCGTTCATAAACAGGACATAAGGTATCTTTTTTAATTCCGCTATTTTTTCTTCCTCTGTTTGAGTGGTGTTTGTGAAGCCATAAGAGCGCGGTATTTCTGGTTTTATGGCTTGCATTCTTGTTTGAATCAACAAATCTTTGCCTTGATTGAAGGCTTTAAGATAATTTTTCTCGAATGCCAAAGCCGTATAAAAACCGCCTGCAAAAGTGATGGCATCAATATCAGAAATCATATCTTTGATACCAATCACATAAGGAATGAATCGAGACACGACCTTTGCAAAAATATCAGAATACATGGTATTGATAAAAACACATTCTACATGGTTGCGAAAGAGTTTAAATGTCGCTGCCAAATATTCATAAGAGATGGGGTGACACGTACCGTCTTTGCGATTGAGTATCAATCCCGTCACGTCTGCCATGCCTGAAAACTGAACAATCTGCGCCTTTTCCTGAAAAATTGCTTCAAAAAACGATTCGAGTGTCACATCAAACGCTTCGACGAGTACAAATTCACTTTGGTGCTGTTTGAATATTTTTCTGATTTCAATGTATTCTCTTTCCAATTCCAATTTAGATGTGTCAATAGGATTGGCTGCCAAAAACTGTATTTTCGTTCTTTTTTCTACGAAAACTGGCGCGTTTTTATCAACTTCGGCATTGTCAGAAGGCATATTTTCCAAATAACCCGCTTGATTCACTTCTTCAAGCATGGCTAAAATGGCGCGTATGGATTGCGCGCCTGCCATCGCATAATCATCTGTTTTAATGAGCCCGCGTATAAAAAGGGTTTCGTTCCGCGATATTTGAGAACTGAGCATAACGAGGTCATCACGTAGTTGACTGTTTTTGTCACCAATGGCTTTTGCCATGATGGCGATGGCTTCCTGCGTTTTATTGGCGGAGATGAGTCCTTGAAGTTCTTGTAGTGTCATTGGTCTTTTAAATCTCGTGAAAGAATAGACAAATATACTTTTTTATATCAATTCTTTCCCTTACTAATGAGCAAAACTGTTTTGTCAATTGCTTTGATACTTCCGCAAACCCAAAATAAGAAAGCAAAAGGCGAAAGCACCGCCAAAAATCCATAAAATACTGAGGGGGTGCGACAAGTCAATGTCTGTTTCGTTGCCAATGATATTGTAGGTGAGCCAAAAGAAGGGAACGGCTTCGTCTTCTGTTTTGGTGCGACTGAGGTAATCGAGTTTGGCGTTGCGCATGGCATCTTCTTTGGGTTGCCCGTCTTTTAGGTTTTTATAGAACTGAATCATCACATTTTTGGAGGCTTCATCGTCGGCAACCCAAAGGCTCATGACGGTATTGGGTACTCCTGCGTATTGGAAGGCACGCGCAAAACTCATCGCCCCTTCCCCACTGCTCAATTCGCCAAGTCCTGTTTCACAAGCAGAAAGAGCAACCAAATCGGCATTGAGACGGAGTTTGTATATTTCATTCGGAGTCAACAAGTTATCTTCTGCATTGTCATTTGCATTGGGTTGAAAAACAAGTTTAGTAAACATCGGATTGACCTCCATCATGTCTGTGTGCATCGAAAGATGGAGACAGCGATAAAAGGCGGCTTTGTCCTTAAATCGTGTTTCACTTGCAGCTTTACCTGTGAATTTATCGCCCCCTAACAGGCTCGCTAATTCATTGATTTCAGTAAGACTATTGGGCAAGGGCGGGAAAGGGGAATCTTTAGCATATTCGGGTGCAAAACCTGCAAATACGGCTCTTTGTCGCGTGCGGTCAGCAGTCTTTTTTTCTAAATAAGCATTGGCGGAATAAGCATAAAGGACAGTATGCTCATGTATCAGATAAGGTAAAGTCCGATAACTGAAGTTTGACATAGGCATTGATGACAATAGACCATCGAAAGGCAACAAACACAACAAACCATCGGCAACTATGACCACTTTTCGGGGTTTTTTAGGAAATATACTGAGGGGTCGCTGCCAAACAAGCAAATAGAATTGATGCGCGATTTGCGCATATTGTTGACAATCACCCCCTTTAGGTGTCCGCAAAAGGTTGTGAAAACGGCTAACCATTGCCTCAAAGTCTTGCGGTTTGGGTTGCATAAAAAGCCGCACCCGCCCATTGGAAACAGCAAAAATATAAATGGCTTTTTCGCCGACAAAATACTCAAACAAAACCGTTGATTCATCCATCGGCAGGGCTTTTTGAACATCGGCAAGTGGGGCATACGGATGGCTGTATTTGAGGCGATAATAGTTGGAATATTTTATTTCAAAAGTTTTGGTTAAAGCATCTAATCGGTTTTTGAGGCTATCCAATTGTCGTTTGTACAAAGATACTGAGGGGTCGCTTTCGTCACTGCCATTTTTAGATAGAGCTTCATGTATGCTGTTTTCGAACTTTGCCATTTGCGCCCGATAATCGAGGAGCGAATAACGGTCATTGGTTTCGAGTTCATCTTCGGCTTGTCCTGTCCGAATGGCTTGCAGCAAAGTGGCGGCTTTGCTGCGTTCAAAAATCTTGAAAGCACGGGTCAAGTATAATGGATTATTGTCGTGTTCATGGAGTTGAAAAGCCGCCGAAATCCCTTTTTCATAAAGCGGATACATCAAATCGAGCAGATATTGCTTGTCGTAGTCATTCGAAAAACTCTGACGAATAGACTCAATCATATCAATGCCGACTTCAGCAGTTCGATAGGCAACTGGCAAATATTTATCTTTTTGTGTCGGTTGCATCTCTGCCCAATCGAGCAAAATACCTGTTTTGCAATCTAATAATTTAAGAAATTCCTGTTTGCTAACGATTTTATCAGCATTCGGATTGTCGCGGTAATCGTCACAATGAAATGTTGGGTCAAGAGCAGTAAATCCGTTGTTGATGGCTTTAATCGCTTCGGCAAAACGCTTTTGTTTTCGCCGAATAGTGGCTATGTCCAAATAACTTTGGGCGATTTGGGTGTTTTGTTTTTTCTGCTCGTCAGTATTTGCTTGTTTAAAAAAATTGAGATTGAAATTAAGGGCAGCCGTATAAGCCAAAGCTGCCTTGTCGAGTTGGTTTTGGGCTTGATAGAAATCACCTTCCGACCGAACATAAGAGGCTTTAATGAATACATCCGACCCCCTCAGTATTTGCGCCTTCAAAAGGCGTAAACAAGAGTCGGCATGCGAAAAATCTTTTAATTTGATATAAAAATCAATTTGTGTATTGAGTAGGTTATTATAATTGAGTTGCCATCCAAATATTGATTTTGTTTGTTCCGCAATGGATGAAGCTTTATTAAAATTGACTTTGGCTAATGGGAATTGCTTCAAAGCGACACGTAATAGCGCATATTTGGTATAATCCACTATGGTACTAACAGATTCTTTATCCGTTTTTGTGAAACTTTTGTAATTGTCAAACTGCCGCAAAGCTTCGGTTATATTGTTTCGATTGTTTTCTATATTGTACTGATAGTAATAAGCAAATTGAATGATAATTGAATCGTTATGCGTTTTGACCTTATTTTTTAATCGTTCTAAACCTTCTTGAATAAGTTTTTCTAATCTTTTATAATCATTTGTAAATGAAGCAATAATCAATTGTCGTGGATAAATTTTTGCTTTTAGGGTGCTTTGTTCATCATAATTTAGAAACTCTGCATTGACACGCATAAGATGTTCGGTTTCGTCGAGTGTTTTCTGCGCCGCTGCCCAATTGGTTTTAAAGGCGAAGACTTGCGCTTCGCAAATGTGCGCTTCGATATACGTAAACCACCATTGACGGCTTTTTGCGAAACGTTTAAGGGTGTCTGCATAAGCCAAAGCCTTATCAGGCTCTTGACCTTGGTGTTGGTAGAGAGCACTTAATAAGGCTTTGGAATGCAGGCTATCTTGCCTCGATATTTGCCCAAAGGTGATGGCTAAAGGAGCTACTAAAAAGCAAAATAGTAACAGACAATATCTCTTTTTCATAAATCATGTTGGATATGTCGTAATGATAATCTAAGTTGTAAAAGCGTAGTTTTCACCTTCTATATTGATGGTAAAAGGGGTATTTTTTTTTGTTTCATAAATATGCCATAAACCATCATCTGTTTCTGTTACTTCCTTAATAGCCGTCTTCTCTGACGTTTGTGGTATAGTTGAGCTTTCTACCATAAAATAAGCATTTCCTTCTGGGTTTGCACAACAAATGCCATCAGCACAAATTATTGGCGTACTACCTTTTACAGTATCCCCTTTCTTTCCATGCTCATTATTTTCATTGGCTATAAAGTCAAAATCACCTCCTCCTTGTAAGTTATGGTCTGCTAAAGAAACACCTGCATTTTCGTGTTTTCTTTTGTACCATTCATGGAGTTTATGCGCTTTTGTCAATTTAGTCAAAAGTTCAGTGTTTCCTGATGTTAAAATTTCAACCACTTGATTCCGCGTTCCAGAATGGTTTTTGCTATCAAGTTCTGTTTGTACAGCATCTTCAATTTCATTTCTTAATTGATCAATAATAAACTGAGAGACCATACTTGAATAGTAAACACGACTGGTTTTGCCATTTGTCGTAATTTGACCAACAATTCCTTTTTTCATTTCTGCAATTAAATTTCGTTGTGAAAAAATTGGGTTTAAAGATTCAAAAAATTTAAGGCTCGGTGCAAAAAAGTAGCCGCCGCCTTTGAGTTTGACATATTTATTATCTTGGGGGCAACCGATGATGATGTCTTTAGGGTCATCATTGGCTACCTTCTGTATGGCTTCAAATTGATCAGTAATATTGCTTTGAAAGCATTGAAACAATAAGCCGACTTGGGTATCTTCCTCATTTTCTGGTTTTTTATCCTTCCTCTCGTCGTAAGGAATGCCCCGACGCACTATGCGTGGAAAATCTTTAGTGCGCTTATTCACTTTGCGGATATGCGCATGAACAGGACAACGAGAACCTGCGGGATAATTAAAATTATTGATTTGACTTACTTTAGTTGCAGAAATGGATATACCCTTTATTTCATCTTCTTCTTCACTGACGGCGATAGGCATACCATTTTCATATCTGCCAACGATTCTTGCGCCAACAATTTCTGCTGCTTCACCCTCCAAGCCTTGGCTTTTTGCAATTTCTGCTTCATTTTCCTTAAAAGCTTGAACATTTTGCGCTAATTTTCTGAAAACCCAATAACTCCCGAAACTATTGTAGTTGTCAGGCACTAAGGCTAAATTGAGCAAAGCCATTGGATGCCATGTTGAAAAACTATTTGGGCTTTTAGCATCCAAGTCTTCTACAAAAAATTGGGGCTGACTGATGCCATCTGCATAACCAAAGTGTTCGATATTGATTTTTCCTTTTTTCAGGCTATCTCCTTTTTGAGGGAAACTATACCCAAGCGCATCCAAATTGTTTTTAATAGATTCAGACATCGAATCCAATTTTGTGCGATCATCTTTGTAACCACCGTAAGCAATGAGCACGCAGCCATGAATTGGCTTTTGCCAATCTTTTTCCCATTCCGATACAGGAGGGTCTTCTAAATCAGCCATGACAGACGGATCTGTCATGGCTTTTCCTGATAGAAAATCATTTGGTTTTTTGGCGTCCAGCCCCAAACACGCATAACAAGAAGCTGATAAGTATAAGCCAAAGAAAAAAGTGTGTTCTTTTGTTTTTTTAAATTCGACGGCTTGTTCTATTTGTTTTTCGGCAGTCGTTAACCGAGTTGTACCGAATTCAT
>JANMJN010001123.1:0-7574 GCA_031371355.1 Saprospiraceae bacterium | reverse complement strand
AAAAAAGTCAATCTTTAAAGATTTTTTATAGAAAAAATACCATGATTTTCAATAAAAGGGTATAACTTTGCACGTTTATTAGAAGACCCGTCTTAATGTAGATAAAATTCAAGACATTTTCAAGCATTTCTTATGATTTTTTTTCATTTTTAGATATTTTTTTGGTCATCACTTCGCTGTTTTAACGGTGAAGTGATGACCTATTTATATAGTATATTATTGTTCATTTTTAGGCTCAAATACTGAGGGGTATCCTTGATAAGAAAAACAACCCGTTTGTCTCGTTTTTGAAAATAAAACAACCCGTTCATACATGGCAGCAACTAATATTTTGTATCCCGAACGCAATAGGGTGAATTTCGGGAAAATCAAAATCGCCTATCAAAGCCCAGACTTGTTAGAGATTCAGGTCAAGTCGTTCCAAGAGTTTTTTCAATTGGAAACGACCCCTGAAAACCGTGCTAACGAAGGTCTGTTTAAATGCTTTCAGGAGAATTTTCCAATCACAGACGCGCGTCAAATCTTCAACTTGGAGTTTTTGGACTACTATGTTGACCCGCCGCGTTACTCAATTCCAGAGTGTATTCATCGTGGTTTGACGTATTCGGTGCCGCTCAAAGCAAAATTGCGTTTGAGCTGTAACGACGAAGAACACGTTGATTTTGAGACGATTGTACAAGATGTGTTTCTCGGAAACATCCCGTACATGACGCCAAAAGGAACTTTCGTCATCAATGGTGCAGAGCGTGTGATTGTTTCTCAATTGCACCGTTCACCGGGCGTTTTCTTTGGTCAATCTTTCCACCCGAATGGTACTAAAATCTATTCTGCAAGGGTTATCCCTTTCAAAGGTGCTTGGATGGAGTTTGCAACAGACATCAATAATGTCATGTACGCTTACATTGACCGTAAGAAAAAATTCCCAGTAACGACGCTCCTTCGAGCGATTGGTTTTGACAGTGACAAAACGATTTTGGACTTGTTCGGCTTGGCAGAAGAAGTCAAAGCAGACCGCGACAATTTGTTGAATTGTATCGGTCGTAAACTCGGTGCACGGGTTTTGCGCTCTTGGTCTGAAGACTTCGTTGACGAGGACACAGGTGAGGTCGTTTCGATTGAACGTAACGAAATCATCCTTGAACGTGATGTCATTTTAGATGAAAGCAACATCGAAGACATCATAGATAACGAAATAGACATCATCATTTTGCAAAGAGAAGATGTCTCTGAAGATTATTCGATTATCTACAATACACTACAAAAAGACCCGTCTTCATCTGAAATCGAAGCGGTGAACTATATTTATCGCCAGTTACGCGGTACGGATCCACCGGATGACGAGACTGCACGTGGTATCATTGACAAACTCTTTTTCTCTGATAAACGCTACAACTTGGGTGAAGTCGGTCGTTACAAAATCAACCGTAAACTCGGTCATGATTTGAGTAACGAAACGCTTGTTTTGACAAAAGAAGACATCATTTGTATTGTCAAATACATCGTTCAGTTGATTAATGATAAAGCAGAGATTGACGATATTGACCACTTGGCTAACCGCCGTGTGCGTTCAGTAGGTGAACAATTGTATGCACAGTTTGGTGTTGGTTTGGCTCGTATGGCGCGGACGATTCGTGAGCGGATGAATGTTCGTGACAACGAGGTGTTTACACCGATTGACTTGATTAATGCACGAACTTTGTCGTCTGTTATCAACTCTTTCTTCGGAACGAGCCAGTTGTCGCAATTCCTTGACCAAACGAACCCCCTCAGTGAAATCACGCACAAACGCCGTATTTCGGCACTCGGACCAGGCGGTTTGAGTCGTGAGCGTGCAGGCTTTGAGGTTCGTGACGTTCACTACTCGCATTATGGTCGTCTTTGTACGATTGAAACGCCTGAAGGTCCAAACATTGGTTTGATTTCGACGCTTTGCGTTCATGCAAAGATTAATAAAATGGGCTTCCTCGAAACGCCTTATCGGAAAGTGGTTGACAGTATTGCTACGACAAATGTTGAATATCTATCAGCTGAAGCGGAGGATTATCGTCGTGTGGCGCAAGCGAACTCTCCTGTCAATGAAGAAACAGGTGAATTCCTTGAGGAAAAGATGAAAGGTCGTGAGCACGGTGACTTCCCGATGTTTACACCAGAAGAATTGGAATACATGGACGTTGCGCCGAACCAAATTGTCGGTGTATCCGCTTCGATGATTCCGTTCTTGGAAAATGATGATGCGAACCGTGCCTTGATGGGTTCTAACATGCAGCGTCAAGCAGTGCCGCTTCTACGTCCACGCTCACCGATTGTTGGTACTGGCTTGGAAGGTAAAGTGGCGCGTGACTCTCGCATGATGTTCAATGCAGAAGGTGATGGTGTGGTTGAATACGTTGATGCGATGCAAATTGTCATTCGTTATGACCGTACAGAAGAAGATCAACTCGTTTCGTTTGAAGACAGCCGCAAAACTTACAATTTGACTAAGTTCTTGCGTACCAACCAAGAGACTTGTATTAATCTTAAACCTGTTGTCCGCAAAGGCGACCGTGTTGTGAAAGGTCAAATCTTATGTGATGGTTATGCAACTGAAAAAGGTGAATTGGCTCTTGGTCAAAACCTGAAAGTGGCATTTATGCCTTGGAAAGGTTACAACTTTGAGGATGCTATCGTGATTTCAGAGCGTGTTGTTCAAGAAGATATTTTTACGTCACTCCACATCGAACATTTCGAAATGGACGTGCGGGATACAAAATTGGGCGAAGAGGAATTGACAAACGATATCCCGAACGTCTCGGAAGATGCGACAAAAGACCTCGACGACAACGGTATTATCCGCGTAGGTGCTTGGGTGAAAGAAGGCGATATCCTCATCGGTAAGATTACACCAAAAGGTGAATCTGACCCGACTCCAGAGGAAAAACTCCTTCGTGCTATCTTCGGCGACAAAGCAGGTGATGTGAAAGATGCGTCCATGAAAGCGCCTCCAGGTACTGAGGGGATCATCATTGACAAGCAATTGTTTGCACGTGCCAAAAAAGATAAAGTTCAAAAAGCGAAAGAAGAGGACGATATCAACAAGTTGGATAGCCAACACGCCATAGCACTCAATGAGTTGAAAACCATTTTGATTGATAAATTGCAACAACTTGTTAAGGAAAAATCGGCAATGGGTGTCAAGTCTATCTACGGCGAAATGAAAATTGCTAAAGGCACTAAATATACGCCTACAATTTTGAAAGAAATTGACTACTCGGCTATTGACTACTTGAACTGGACTGATGACGCACATATTAACACATTGATTTCAAGACTTTTGCACAATTACAGCATCAAAGTCAACGAAGAAGTGGGTCGTTACAAACGTGAAAAATTCAATATCTCAATCGGTGACGAATTACCTGCAGGTGTATTGAAATTGGCTAAAGTTTATTTGGCTAAAAAACGTAAACTCAAAGTAGGTGATAAGTTAGCAGGTCGTCATGGTAACAAGGGTATCGTTTCACGTATTGTACGTGTTGAAGATATGCCGTTCCTTGATGATGGTACGTGTGTTGACATCGTTTTGAATCCACTCGGTGTACCTTCTCGTATGAACTTGGGTCAAATTTTTGAAACGGTTCTTGGTTGGGCAGGTGAGAAAATGGGTGTTAAGTTTGCTACACCTATCTTCGACGGTGCCAAAAAGCATGAGATTGACGAATGGGTCAAAAAAGCAGGTTTACCTGAATTGGGCTCAACGCACTTGTTTGACGGCGAAACGGGCGAACGTTTCCACCAAAAAGCAACGGTTGGTATCATCTACATGCTTAAATTGTCACACATGGTTGACGATAAGCTCCACGCACGTTCTATCGGACCTTACTCGCTCATCACACAACAGCCATTGGGTGGTAAAGCCCAGTTCGGTGGTCAGCGTTTTGGTGAGATGGAGGTTTGGGCATTGGAAGCCTTCGGTGCGGCTAATATCTTGCAAGAGTTATTGACCATCAAATCCGATGACATTCAAGGTCGTGCAAAAGCTTACGAAGCGATTGTCAAAGGCGACAACTTACCTGAACCGAATATTCCAGAATCATTCAACGTATTGATTCACGAATTACGCGGCTTGGCGTTGGATGTGCGTTTTGATTAGTCCTTACAGGATGACAAAAGAAGAAAATACTTGATTATACTGAGGGGGGCATTTTGCTCCCCTCTTTTTTTGTAGATTCTGAAAACAGAACAGAATTGTTATTATTTTTAAAAACTTTATGTTTTTAAAAAATTGCAATATTGGCTCATGTGACTAAACTTTGTGTTTTCTAACATAAAGCCAACAATATGAGAAAACAACGGACGCGACAGCACATCATTGAAGATTTGGGATTTAACCATGTTGAAAGACAGGTTTTGCTTGCTGGATATATCCTCCGGCGGAATAGTCAGAACGATTACGGCTATGATGGAGGTATTCATACTTTCAATGAACAAGGGGAAGCAGAGAACTTTTTTATGTGGTTTCAGTTGAAATCAAGCGATAATATTCAATTTTCAGATAAAAAAGAAGCTTTGGTTTTTGATTTATCACGTCCTGATTTAGAGCTTTGGCTTTACAGTAAGAATCCAGTTTTATTGATACTTTTTGATGCCCAAGCAGACTTAGCCTACTATATTGATTTGCAGCTATATTTTAAGGAAAACCGAATAAAATTGAAAAATGTACGTAAATTTGTCAGAATCTATATCCCTAAAATAGCTGTATTAAATTCAAAAAGTGTTGAAGAATTACGAAAACTTTTAAAATAAAAGCAAATGACATCGCCATCAAAAATATTTGTAGAAGAATCGGTTACAAATCGAGAACTTATAAAAGTCTTAACTCAAATCGGCTTCCGTGACGAATCGAATGAAGAGGACTTTCGTTTTGTGAACGACAAATATAATTCAATCATCGAGTTACCTGTACGTCCTCTTGACGAAGCCGTTCAAAGAATGTATTTAGCCAGTTATTCGTATCAACTTTATTTGCAAGGAGTTATTAAAGATGAAGAAAATTTGGTAAAAAAAGTATTGCAAAATCGGGCAAAAAGAAAAAATATAGCGAAGGCTTCATCATAAGAAGTGCTACGTGAAAATTATAAACTAAATGACCCCCACAGTATTTTTCTATCAATTTTCAAACAAACCTTTTAAAACAATTCGTTTTTGACTAAATTTGCGGTTTCTAAAAATCGTTCCATTTTATGTCAAAAAAGAATAACACTGCTCAAGCCACTGCTGTAAAGGAAACCTTATCTCCAACTCATACGAGTCCGTCTGAATCCAATCCAATATACGGTCAAGAATACATCGAGGTCATCGGTGCGAAAGTGCATAACTTGAAAAATGTCAATGTGCGCATTCCACGTCATCAACTTGTGGTCATAACGGGTATTTCAGGCTCAGGCAAATCATCGTTAGCATTTGACACGATTTATGCCGAAGGGCAACGGCGGTATATGGAAACGTTTTCAAGCTATGCCCGTCAATTTATTGGCTCGATGGAACGTCCCGATGTCGAGCAAATCACTGGTTTATCGCCTGTTATTTCGATTGAACAAAAAACGGTGGGGCGTAATCCTCGTTCAACCGTTGGGACGATTACAGAAATTTATGACTTCATGCGTCTGTTGTACGCCCGTGTTGGCGAAGCCTATTCCTACGAAACGGGTGAAAAAATGGTGAAATACACGGAGGAACAAATCCAAAACCGCATTTTTGAACTGTTTTTTGATAAAAAAATAATGATACTCGCGCCACTTGTTCGTGGGCGTAAAGGGCATTACCGCGAATTGTTTGATAGCATCCGCAAACAAGGCTATACCAAAGTCCGAGTGGACGGTATTCTGATTGATCTTGAACCCAATCTTCAAATAGATCGTTTCAAAACGCATGATATTGAGGTCGTCATTGACCGTTTGCAAATTGGCGATGACAGGCGTGAACGTCTTGTTTCTTCCTTGGGAACGGCTCTAAAAATGGGTAATGGCATTGCGATGGTCATTGATGTTGAAAAAAACAGCTCGGATGTCATTGCGAGGAACGAAGCAACTGAGGGGGGTAATATGGTGACTTTTTCAAAGCACCTCATGGACCCAGTGTCTGGTATCTCCTACGAAGAACCTAATCCGAACACCTTTTCCTTCAATTCACCTTATGGTTCTTGCCCACATTGCAAGGGTTTGGGGCATGTTGCAGAGGTAGATTTGGACAAAGTGATGCCAGACAAGACGAAAAGTATCAATGAATCGGGTATTGTTCCCTTCGGTGAAGTGCGTGAAAATTCGATGTTCCAGCAATTGCGCCATATTGCAAAGCGATACAATTTTACTTTTTCAACGCCGGTGAAAGATATTCCCGAAAAAGCGATGAATGTGATTTTACATGGTGGTGAAGATAAAAGTATCAAATTCCCTGGCGTGGTTCCTGTAAGTGACTTAGTTTATTTCGATTTGGCTTCAACAGGACTTGTGCCGATGTTAAAAAAGTGGTACGAGGAAACAGGTTCTGAAAAAATCGCTTCGTGGGCAGAAGATTTTATGACGGTTGGCACTTGTCCTGAATGTAATGGCTACCGATTGAAAAGAGAGTCATTGAGTTATAAATTAGCAGAAAAAAATATTGGTCAATTATCGTTGATGGATATGACCGATTTGGCTGCTTGGTTTGAAGACGTAGAAAACCATTTGACAGAAAAACAAAAGACGATTGCGAAAGACATTTTAAAAGAAATCCGCTTACGTATCGGCTTTTTGCTCAATGTCGGACTCGATTATTTGATGCTTAATCGTCCTGCGGGAACGCTGTCGGGTGGAGAATCGCAGCGCATTCGGTTGGCAACGCAAATTGGTTCGCAACTCACAGGCATCACATATATATTAGATGAACCTTCGATTGGCTTGCATCAGCGCGACAATGAACGGCTGATAGAGGCTTTGCGACAACTGCGTGACATTGGCAATTCAGTGATTGTCGTCGAACATGACAAAGATATTATGATGGCTTCTGACTACCTCATGGACTTGGGACCGGGTGCAGGGAAACACGGTGGTGAGTTGGTCGGAGAAGGCATCCCCTCAGTATTTATCAGAAATTCGACCTTAACGGCTGAATATTTGAACAATGTGCAACGCATCGAAGTACCCAAAGAACGTCGAAAAGGCAATGGAAAGCTGTTGATACTGAGGGGGGCAACGGGCAATAATTTGAAAAATGTCAATATCGAAATTCCACTCGGCACTTTGACGATGGTGACAGGCGTTTCCGGCAGCGGCAAATCAACGCTGATAAATGACACCTTGTACCCTATTTTGCGTCAGCATTTTTATAATTCTATTAAAAAACCCATGCCTTACGTCAAAGCACAAGGTTTGGGTCATTTGGACAAAGTGATTGAAATTGACCAATCGCCGATTGGTCGCACACCACGTTCAAATCCAGCGACTTATACAGGTGTTTTTACGGATATAAGAAATATATTTGCAGGTCTGCCTGAAGCAAAAATCAGAGGTTATAAGCCTGGACGTTTTAGTTTTAATGTGAAAGGTGGACGTTGCGAA
>JANMJN010001112.1:0-12025 GCA_031371355.1 Saprospiraceae bacterium | reverse complement strand
GAAAAAAAACTTGGAGTGAGGTGTATGACTAAAACACCTACAAATGATATGGAGATAATCATTTTGCAGGATACGTTTCAAAATTTTTCTTCGGTAAATCAAATTAATATGGGCGGATTTAAAAAAAAAGTTGAAACAGTTATTTTCAATAAAAAAGGATATAGTCGTATGGACAACGGCAAATGGCAAACCGTTGACATTGAGGTTTATAACATGATGAATAGCTATTTACCTACTTTGAATATACAAAACCAAACTTATAAAAATTGTAAGCAACTCAAGGATGAGAAAGTAGGAGAGCAAATTTATTTAGTTTTTGAGACTGAAATGGATAAAGATTTTAGGATGTCTGATAATATAGTTAATGTTAAAACGCATATTAAACTTTGGATTACGCCCGAAGGATTGGTACAAAAAATGACTACTGAAATGAATCAAAATAATGCTATCATAGTTTTAGAATCCAAATTTGAATATGACAATAACATAAAAATTGCTGCACCCGTAGACTGAAACAGTATTAAACTCTAAGTTTGTTAATTCTTTATGAAAAAAAACAAAAACTCGCTCGTTTGGCAAATTACTGAGGGAGCGCAAAATCCATCATACATACTCGGCACGATGCACGTCCGCGATGCACGAGCGTTTCAATTTGAGCATTTATGTTATCAAAAAATACTCAATTGCGAAGCATTCGCTACCGAATTTAACCTTGATGAAATCCAGAATCAAACAGATTTTACGCTCTCTTTGCCCGATGGTTTACAACTGAGTCATCTCATTAAACCTAAAATTTATGATAAAATAAGTCGTGTAGTTGAACAAAAAATGGGGCTGACTTTATTGCATTTCAATAGCTTGAAACCCATCATTGTCACCAATATGCTCACCGAAAGTGTTTTGGCAAGTGATCGGTTGATGTCGCTGGATGAAACTTTATGGCGTTTTGCTTCTGAAAATGGGCGCATACTGAGGGGTATCGAAACATTCGAGGAACAAGTTGACATATTGAACAAAATGAGTCTTGAAGAGCAAATCAAAGGTTTGAAAGATTTGGCTTCTGATTTTTCAAAATTTAGAAAACTATTGCTCAATATGACAAAACTTTATGAGCAAGCAGCTATTCAAAAACTTTATAAAGTTGCTAAGAAAACGGCAAAAGGCAACCGACGTTTATTGTTATACAATAGAAATCACATTATGGCGCAGCGTATTGCAGATATGTCAAAGGAAATGACGCTTTGTGCCGCTATCGGTGCAGGTCATTTGGCAGGTAAAAATGGTGTATTAAATCTGTTAAAAAAGATGGGTTTTGAGGTGAAACCTGTTTTTGAAATTTAGACCACTGATTGGACTGATACGACAGATTTTCACTGATTCCTCTTTTGTCATCCTCTAAGGAACTTAAAAAAATCAGTGAAAATCCATTGCATCAGTTCAATCAGTGGTCAATCTAAGTTGTTAAAAATCAGAACAAACTGGTTTGGTTTTCATCAATTTCTATTAATTCTGCTTCGGATACTGAGGGGGGCGCAATTTTCACCAAATCTGGTAAAAAACGCTTGATAACACGGAATTTGTGCGTATAAATACCTCGTTCTTCGTTAAAAATGCCAAAATGATCGAGCTTGTCAATACGTACTTGACTTGCGGCATGAATGATTTGATTGTTCGCCAATACGATACCGACGTGTGTGATGCGTCCTTTGTCATTTTCAAAAAATGCCAAATCTGCAGGTTGAGCGAGTTCTATGAAATCAACGAGTCGCCCTTGTTCCACTTGTTGCGAAGCATCACGCCGCAAACGGATACCCGCCATACGAAAGACGATTTGTGTAAATCCAGAACAATCAATGCCAAAAGGCGACCGACCGCCCCAGAGATAAGGTGCAAAAAGGTAACGCCTTGCCAATTTGACGATAAATTCAGGTGTCGGTGCGAGGTGCCCACTGTTGAGCGCCGAGCCATTAAAAGTATAGTGTTTTTTGCCCAAATGAACGTTCAGACCATCAAAAAAAGGCAATGTTGCTCCGAGTGTTATTGGTAAAAAATGGTCATTATTGGTCAAAATGGACATTAATTCAAGGCAAAATCCATGATTCTGGCGATAATTGGTGGCTTCCTCTTCTGATATAAAATGCAATTGACGTATATCCATCCAACCTTCATAACCGTCCCAATCGCAGCGAATTTGACACCAATTTTTTTTTCCACGCCCCATGATTTCAAGCACATCCACCAATTCGCCGAAAAGGAGTTGGGTCACTATTTCCTCCTTGTCCGAAGCACCTGCGCGGACTGGAACAACACTTAATTGGCAAAAGGCTGGGTTCTTCATTGATTATTGATTATTTATGATTGATTATTGTTTGATATATGTAAGTGGTTACAAATAATCAATCTCTTAAAATGGGTTCAAAAATAATAACTAAATGTAAGATACCGTTAGAATGACAAAAATAAATTGAATTCAATGGCTGAATTGTTATTAACGAGATTGCTAATTGCCCTTTCAACAATATAACCATACAACAATACACTCATTCATCCTTTCTTTCTACTTTTGCACGAATTTTGATATAACCGTTTTATGAAAAAAATACAACTCTTATTACTGATTTGGCTCTTGGCTACTTCACTTTTGGCACAAGACCGCCATTTTTCGCAGTTCTATAGCTCTCCTTTGACCCTTAATCCAGCCTTAACAGGTGCTTTTGATGGTAAATATCGTGTTGGAGCACTTTATCGAGACCAATGGCGTGGGCTACTTGAACAGCCGTATCAAAATTTTTCATTTGGTGCAGACTTACGGCTTAATGCGCCCTTTTCGAGCAAGACAAATCCCGATAAAATGGGTGTAGGCTTATTGTTTTATAGAGACATTATCAATTCGCTTGATTTTTCGACGACCCAAATTGCGATTTCAGGTGCTTATCACAAGTCATTGGACTTGGGCAGCACTCAGTTTTTGTCAATGGGTTTCCAATTGGGTTTGTCGCAACGCAATGTCAATTATGACAATTTGACTTTTCAAGACCAATGGAATGGCATTGATGGTTATTCATTGCCTCGTGGTGAACGATTGCCCGAAAACAATTTTGCTTATTCTGACTTGTCAACAGGCATCAACTATTCAGTGAATCCTGCGCCTAAAGTGGCTTTTTTTGCGGGTTTAGCCTATCATCATTTCAATAAACCCAATGTTTCTTTTTTCAAAGGGGCTGATATACCTAAACAACCGCTTTACCCACGAGTGTCGGCACAGTTAGCAGCGCAGTTTCCTATCAATCAGGAGCATACTTTGATGATGTCGCCACGCGTATTGGTGGCTTCGCAAGGACCCCATTTTGAGGTGAATGCAGGAACAAACTTCCGTATCGAAGTAGATAAAACCTATGGCACTTCTCTACATTTAGGCGGTTGGGTGCGTCCTGTGAAAAATATTGATGGCTTCAATATTGATGCGGTTGTTTTGATGGCAGGCATAGAGTACAACAGTGTTTTGTTGGGCTTTAGTTATGATCTTAACCTACCGACCTTGCAAAAGTATAAAAGAACGGCAAATGTCTTTGAAATCTCTTTGATTTACCTTGGAGAGTTTGAAAATGATGAGTTACTTTGCCCAACTTTTTGAAAAATGCGAATATGAAAATTACTGTCGTTGGGACTGGAAATGTTGCCTATCATTTAGGAAAAAGACTAAAAGCGCAAGGCGTCGAAATCAATCAAGTTATAGGGCGTAATGTCTTGAAAGCAGCTTGGTTAAGCGATATTTTGCAAACGAAGTCAACATCCTTAATTGGAAATATTGACACCTCCAGCGATATTTTTATCCTTGCCGTTGCAGACAGTGCTATTGCAGAAGTTGCAGAAAAGCTATCAAAAAGTATAGAAAGTTCCTTGGTTGTGCATACCTCAGGCTCGATTTCTGCTACAGTTTTAGAGCCTTTTTTCAGACATTATGGCGTTTTTTATCCACTTCAAACCTTTTCTATTGAGTCGGAACCCAACTTTGAAAATATTCCCATTTTTATCAATGCGACCCCTCAGTATCATGTCGATTTTTTGGAAAAATTAGCGTATAAAATCAGCCCTCGCGTTTATACTATGTCCGATGATGACCGATTAGCCCTGCATATTGCGGCTGTTTTTGTTAATAATTTTGTCAATCATTTGTTCAAAATAGGCGCTGAAATCGTCGGCAAACAGAACCTCCCTTTCGATGTTTTGTTGCCTTTGATAGAAGAAACGGTCAATAAAATTAGGCACCATACGCCTGTGGAAATGCAAACAGGTCCTGCACGGCGTGGCGACGATGTGACGATTGAAAAGCACCTTGATTTTTTAGAAAAACATACCCCTCAGTACGACTTGCTCTACACGTTGTTGAGCATTGGTATTAATCCTGAATTGAGCTTAAATAAGCCTAAATAAAGAAAATATAAAATATATAAAGCATGAGAATTGTAGGTGAAATCGTACATCCTCGTTTAAAAATAACCATTTTCAAGAACGATGGGAAATTTAGTTTGAAATGTGAAAGCGGGTTGTTGGAACAAATATATAAATTTCGCGACGACGACCGTTTGGCTACAGCCGACGATGTCAAAAAGGTAATTGATGCCTCTTTTATCGAAAAAATGGAGGAAATACTGAGGGGTATGTATGACGCAAGAATGTCAGCGATGCAACGCAATTTGACGCAAATGGAAGAAGAGTTTGAGGTGATTGTTTAACTCTCCATCTTGAGTTCCACCATCTGCATCTCCGTTTTATATCTTTCCCAATGCACACGTTTAGTCAGACCAAAATTTTCAAGACGATTGTGATAATAGAATAAGGTACTGAAATCATCGCTTTCAATATCACCTTTCTTATTGAACATCAAGGGTTTACGCACATGATAAATGCCTAAGTTTTTTATGCCATCTTCCAATAAATCCTTCGCGGGTAAACGAATGACTTCGCTCAATTTCAACCTGTCTTTGTCCTCTAACTCAAAAAGAGCTTCTTGAACGGCTTCAATAGCTGCTGTAAAATGGTCAATTGGAAACACAAAATCATCGGTGGGTAAACGCAAAAGGGCATAAAGGTCAAAGGTCTCATTATTCGCTCTTAACATATTAAAAGCTGTAAAAGCGACAACATGAGAGCTTAGTACGATATTTTCACGATGAAAACGGTCAACGATACGCTCGGCAAGCAGCTTTGTATATTCTGCTTCACGTTGCAAATCCTTTTTTATGATCCCCTCAGTATTGAAGTAGTCGCTGATGTTGATGGGGTTTTCACGAGCATCAAAACTCGTTCCTTCTGCATCCACAAAATTGCCCATAATGTCCATTGGTTTACCAAAAGACAAAATAATATCCGATTTCTTAGCAAAAAACTTCCAAATAAACTTCAACCATTCACGGATTGAGTTACCTGAAGCACGTCCTGCGATGTATTTTTCTTTACCCGTAATTTGCAAAAATTGCCGAATCAAAAAGGGTGCTTCAAGAACAAAATGATAGCTCATCACAAGCGGTACGATGAAAATTTTAGTCGGCTCTTCCTTTTGCTCTCCCACAGTCTGTACCACATTTGCCTCTTGTCCTTTGCCTTTTGCCTTTTGCTCTTTAACTTGTTGACACAGAACCCGTTGTGCTTCAACTGCGGTGCCGAGCAAACCCATTTTCAGACGTGTTTCAATCATCCCATTCCGTGAACGTGTGCCGCCTGGAAAAAACAGGGTATTTGTGCCACGCACAATTGACAGCATGGACATTGTCTTCAAAGTTTCGAGATAAATAGGGTTCTTTTTTCGGCGGTCAAGGCGGTAAGCACCCAACCGATTCATAAAAAAAGCGGCGGCACCTGAGTTATAGAGGTTTAAACCGGCACCATAGCTAAACGAGGGCAAACCAACGAATTGGTCCATCGCAAAGCCGACAAGTATCGAATCTATGTTGCTAAAATGCGTTGGAACAACAATGACGACTCCTTTTTTCATCAAAGTACGTATTTTTTCTATTTCGCCATAGACTTGAATACGTTCATGTAAGCGATTGCGCGAACTTAAAAACCGCCACCAACGTTCGGCAGCCGCATTTAAAAGACGGCTAAAAAAGGTAAACAAAAACAGGCGTGCAAAACGAAATGTCGGAATCGAAAAAGTACCCACGATTTCAGTTGAATACCGGTGTATTATGCGCTGAATGACCTCTTTTTGTGTTTCTTTTGCTTGCTTTGGGGGTTCATTTTCAGTTTTGACAAGTTTTGAACGCAACCGGTTCCAAAATTGTCCTTCGTTGGGTGGGTCAACTTTCCAAGGCGATTCTTTGACTCGAATACGTTCTAAATATATCGTTTCTGCAATTAGATTATGCAATTTAGGATGCTGTTCGGCAAGGCGATTGAGTGTAAATTCATCAATTTCCTCTATAAAACGACGCCGATCTTGGCTTAATTTGTAAATGGGCCACTGGTCGAGTCGTTCAAATACTTGCGGATATGGATTGGCAGGCTGCATTATAAATTATCATTTGAATAATAATCACTATTGGCGTCTTCAATAAAACTTAAAATCTCAATACGTCCGACTTTTCGTTCGGCAGAGGTGATATACTGAGGGGGGAGTGTTTCCCAGTTTTCATGCAGTTTTTGATTGAAATTTTCAATATTTCGCTTTCTATCATCTGCTTTCATCCTATCTGTTTTAGTGAATACGATGACAAACGGTATGCGATGCTCGCCTAAACGATTGATAAAATCAAGGTCATTTTGCTGTGGCGGCACCATCGCATCAACGAGGACAAAGACATATTGCAGCGTCTCACGTTTGGTCAAATAATACCAAATCATGCGTTCCCATTCCTCTCGCAGCGTTCGAGATGTTCTTGCGTAGCCATAACCCGGCATATCCACGAGATACCACGCATCATTAATGCGAAAATAATTCATCGTTTGCGTTTTTCCTGGCGTTCTCGACGTCTTTGCAAGGTCTTTTTGCGTACACAACATATTGATGAGCGATGATTTGCCGACATTTGAGCGACCGATAAACACATATTCAGGTTTGCCATCAGTGGGGCATTTGTCCGTTCTCATGTAGCTGCCGACAAATTCAGCTTTGATATTGATGTTTATTTCTTTATTCGTTTTCAATTTTAACATTTTTGTTATTGAAAAAAAAGATTTATAAAAAATTGAAAATCAAATTATTATAAATCAAGACGCTTATGATACCCCTCAGTAAGAAAAGTATTTTTAGAAGTGCAAAGTTAAAATATATTTCCTAAACGGGTTAAGATTCTGTTAAACGTGTAATTTTGCGCGCCTCAAAAATCACAATCTTAGGTTCGCATCGTTAATAAAGACAAATTAAAATTCAAAAGAATGAAAAAATTGATGATTCTTTTCTTGTGCATGACTATGGCGCAAGCAGCTGTTCAAGCTCAAATTAGGTACGGTTTAAAGGTCGGTGTCAGCACACCCGATATAAAGCCTGCCGATGTTACGGCGTTTCGCTTCAAGAGTGGTGCTGATTCTTTTTCCATCAAAGTCAACGATGCCAATTATGGTTTTCATGTCGGGGGGTGGGTACGCTTGAAATTAGGTTCCGTGTATTTGCAACCTGAAGTATTGTTTAATTCAGCGAAAGTTCAGTATAATTTGAAAAAAGTGAGAGGTACAGCCCTCGCAGATAGCCTTCGCAGCGAACGATTCAATAATCTTGATGTACCCATCATGGTCGGCTTCAAATTGGGGTCTTTCCGCATCAATGGCGGTCCTGTGGCGCATATTCACCTCAATGGTGATTCTGATTTGACTTCATTAGCAGACTATAAAGCCAGTTTTCAGTCTTCAACATGGGGTTATCAAGCAGGTATTGGCTTAGATTTTGGCAAATTAGGACTTGACTTGCGCTATGAAGGTAACTTTAATAACTTCGGTAGCCACATAACTTTCGGCGGAAATAGTTACGAGTTCAATAAAGCCCCTGCTCGTATGACGCTTGCTGCTGCGTTTAGTTTCTAAAGAGCAAAAGCAAGAAGCAAAGGGCAAGAGGCAAAACTTGAGAATCAAGTTTTGCCTCTTGCATTTTGCCCTTTGCATTTTGCCCTTTGCCTCTTGCCTTTTTCATGCAGAGCGGAAAACGAGACTCGAACTCGCGACCTTCGGCTTGGGAAGCCAACGCTCTACCAACTGAGCTATTTCCGCGGTCACTCGGTATTCGGTTATTCGGTATTCGAATATCGAGTCCACGAGTACCGAGTGACCGAATACCGAATAACTACACTTCGAAAGGTATCTTCAAGATTTGACCCACTTCGATTTTGTCAGGATGCTCAAGTACATCTGTATTGGCAGCAAATATCTGAGTGTATTTCTTAGGCTCTTCGTAGAAATGCTTAGCGATTTTACCCAATGTGTCGCCTGATTGAACAGTGTAAATCGCATAATAGTCGTTTGTCGCTACTTGAATGTCAGCAACAAGGTCTGAAGGTGCATCACCACCGATTTCTTTGATTTTGTCCCAAAGTAGGTTTTTTTCGTACTGTGTGTTGACAGTGCCTGTGACAACTAATTTGCCGTCTTGTTCAGTGACTGAACCATTTTGAGCACCTAATTCTTCTCCAAGGTTCAATACGGCTTGGTATTTGGCTTGTAATGACATAATAAACGTAGTTTTTAAAATTAATAAAATAGGTTATTTTTTTCTATTGAAAATCTTTGGACGGTATTGTCTTGCAAAAGACACACTTTCAACGACATATATTTTGAAGGACAATTTTCTCCTTTCTTTTTGACAATTAATAATCTTTTAAGGTTTTATTTATTACGTAAAGATACAAAATATTCTCAAAAAACATCAACCCGTAAAAAAATACCCCCTCAGTATTATTTCCAAAAATAACTATATTTGTACCGAATTAGAAAAGATAATAACCACAATGTTTATTTAGCTATGTTTCTACGCCTTTTATTTCTTTCCATACTCTGCTTATGCCTGCTCAAGATAGCGGGTTATATGCCTGTATTTAAGATAGAACAATGGCTGATTCACCATAAAATGGAAGCGGCTATTGAGCAATTTGTGGACAATGACCATTTAAAGCTTATCAATATTTCGCCCGAAAATCAGCAAAAACTAAAATGGGAACGGGTCGGTAAGGAGTTTTGGTACGAGGGCAAGTTGTTCGACGTTGTCCGCTCTGAAACCAAAGACGGCGTGACACATTATTATTGTATTGGCGATACGGCGGAAACACATCTTGTATATCAATACATTGAAAATATAAAAAAACAAACAGACGGTACTGAGAATGAAGGCACATCCCTCAATGATTTCTTCAAAAAGATATTAAAAATATACATTCCCCCTGTTTACAGTCCCTACAATCCAATCGTTTTTAGTCAAAACCCTAAAAAAAGTAAGGTATTAACGCCTTATATTAACCATTACGCTTCCCAATTTTATAATCGTATTGACCCGCCGCCCAAGCGGGTGATTTAGTTTTTTATTCAATTATTTACTTTTGACGATGAACAGATGCGGATTTAGTAAATCTTTAAGATTTATTAAGTCTCGGTGCTGTTTATACACGGTAATTTACTGAGGGGTCTCCACCACGCAGTGAATATAGCTGTGCATCTATAATGCGATGTAACAGAAGCATTAAACCTTTCACAATAATTTATTTAAAAATCTAAATTGGAATAAAATGAAACATTTTACGCTATATATCAGCTTCATGCTCTTATCTTTTGCGGCAATCAGCCAAGATACAATCAAGACAATCAACTTAAATGAAGTAGAAATCACCTCTTCTTCTAATCCAAACAAGTCAATCTTATACCAACCACTATCCATCGTTAAACTCAATGAGGTCGAATTGAAGCGCGGCAATGGTTTGTTCCTCGATGATGCTATCAATGGCAATGTGCCGGGTGTGACGATGATGCGCCGCACGGTTTCCGCAGGGCAACAGTTCAATATTAGAGGTTATGGCAATGGCGTGCGCGGTACGAATGGTGTCAATTCTAACTTCGATGGTCAAGGTTCTAAGGTCTATCTGAACGGTATTCCTATCACCGATGCCGAAGGCATTACTTTGATGGACGATATTGACTTCGGCTCTATCGGCAGCGTAGAAGTTGTAAAAGGACCGGCTGGAACACTGTACGGTTTAGCTATTGCGGGTGTCGTTAATCTTAAAACCATTAAACCGACAAAGGGCGAGACATCGTTTGGACAAGACATCTTAATGGGTGACTATGGTTTGCGCCGCTACACAACCCACTTGAAAATCGGTGAGGAAAGAGCTTCGCTCTTAGTCAATTATGGACATCAAAATTGGGATGGCTTTACGGCGCATACCTCATCACGCAAGGATTTTGTGAATGTCATGGGTGATTTGAAGATAAGTGATAAGCAAAGCATCAATACTTATGTGGGCTACAGCGATAGTTACGATGAACGCAACGGTGAGCTGACGATTGATCAATACAACAAGTTTGATTATTCGGGTAATCCAGCATACATCAAGAACAATGCACACAGTAATATCATCAGTTTCAGAGCGGGTGTGGGTCATACTTATGCTTTTAACGACCATATTTCTAACCATACGACTGTTTTTGGGTCGGGTATCAGCAATAATGTGAGTTCGGCGGGTGGTTGGACAGACAAATATCCACTCAATTATGGCGTGCGCTCTACCTTGGATTTCAATATTGGTCTCAAAGAAGGCTTTAAGCTCAATGGTATTGTCGGCATTGAAGCCCAACGGCAAAATGCACAAATCATGGGTTATCCAATGATTGTGGACTCGACCAATTTAACAGGCTACAATCTGATTGGTACACTGCGGTCTAACCAATACATCATTTCTTCTACCAGTTCTTTATTCACGGAATGGACTTTGACCATGCCGCATGACTTGACGCTTACCGCAGGTATCGGTTCGAGCAGCATGGACATCAGTTTGAGAGATAAGTTCTACGTTGCTGCTAATAATAAGCCCACAAATAAAGTGCCGTTGACTTATGCCGTCTCTTATGATGGTTTGGTGTCACCTCATGTGGCTATTAATAAGGTATTCAGTAAACAATTGTCTCTATATGTGTCGTACAGTAAAGGCTACAAAGCCCCTGTCAGTTCATACATATTCATTCCGACTATCAACGCTATCAATACGACATTGAAGCCTGAAATCGGTACACAGTATGAAATCGGTACGAAAGGCAGTCTATTAGATAATACACTCGACTATCAAGTTGCGTTATTCAATGCCGTCTTTTCTGACAAAATGACGACCCTCGCTGTACCAACGAGTGCAGGAACGGCTACCGCTTATACCTATATCGTCAACGGTGGTAAACAAGACAATAAAGGTCTTGAAATGCTCATCAAATACACAGCGTTCAAATCTACTGAGGGGTTCTTCACGAATGTTTCGCCATTCATTAATTTCACTTATTCTGATTTCAAATACGGCAATTATAAATACCAAACATTAAGTGCGACAAAAACGGTGGTTGAAGTGGACTATTCTGGCAATCGAGTAGCAGGTGTGTCTCCAAAGACATTCAATGCGGGTATTGATGTATTCACAAGAGTCGGTTTGTATGGCAATGTGAATTACAATTATAAAGATGCGATGCCTTTTACATCCGATGGTGTCAACAAGACTAAAAGTTATAGTCTCATCAATGCCAAAGTCGGTATTCGTCGTAGTCTTGCGAAGCATATTGATATAGATGCGTATATCGCCGCAAACAATATCACTGGCACACAATACTATTTTATGGTTTTCTCTAACCAATTGCCCGATGCCTATTTGCCCGCGCCTTACAAGGCTAATTATTTTGGTGGCTTGAATGTGAGTTATAAGTTTTAACAGGCTTTCAGGTTCAGGGAACTGTCAAAATTCCCTAAATTTTGTAATTATACTGAGGGGGTGCTTTTGTCATTAAATAGGAATCCCTTGTCACTTTTGTCGCTTCTATGCCGCTTTTGTCATTCAGTAGGAAACTC
>JANMJN010001075.1:0-2017 GCA_031371355.1 Saprospiraceae bacterium | reverse complement strand
ATCAATCCATACTATGGTTTTCAACAGCATCGTATTCGCCCTTTTCATCCTCCTTTTTTTCCCAATGTATTGGTTGCTCAAAGGGCGCGCCCGTATGTGGGTGTGCTTGATAGCATCCTATATTTTTTATGGTTGGTGGGATTGGCGTTTCCTGAGCATCGTCGCATTTACGACCGTTTTGGACTATTCTTTGGGCATTTTGATTGAAAATGCAGAGAATGACGCGGTGAAAAAGAAGCGGCTCGTGTTCCTTTCGGTCTTGGCAAACTTGGGCTTTTTGGGCTTTTTCAAATACTTTAATTTCTTTGCCGATTCATTTGTCAAAGGGATGGCTTCATTTGGTATGCAACCGAATTGGCATACGTTGCACATCATTTTGCCGATAGGCATTTCATTTTACACATTTCAATCCATGAGTTACACGATTGATGTGTTTAGAAAAGAAATAAAAGCCGAGCGCGATTTTTTCCGCTACGCGACATTTGTCTCGTTTTTTCCGCAACTTGTTGCAGGCCCGATTGTGCGCGCAAGGCAATTTTTACCGCAGTTTCAAAGTGGCGACAAGCAGTTTAATTGGGCACGGTTCATTGAAGGTTTGGCGCAAGTTCTGTGGGGCTTTTTCAAAAAAGTAGCGATAGCCGATTCGATTGCCCCTTTTGTTGACCAAATTTTTTCGTTGCCCGGCAATTTCAGTTCTCTGTCGTGTCTGATTGGCGTTATTTTATACTCTTTTCAGATTTATTGCGACTTTTCGGGCTACTCGAATATCGCTTGTGGCTTGGCGCAAATGCTGGGTTTTGACTTTCCTTGGAACTTTAGAACGCCTTATTTTTCAAAAAACTTTTCTGCATTTTGGACGCGTTGGCATATTTCATTGTCGTCGTGGTTGCGCGATTATCTGTATATTTCGCTCGGTGGCAATCGCAGTGGCTCGTTTATGACTTACCGCAATTTGATGTTGACGATGGTCATCGGCGGTTTGTGGCATGGCGCGAATTGGACATTTGTGTTTTGGGGATTCTTGCATGGGTCGTATTTGGTCATTCAAAGGCTGATTGCGCACCCCCTCAGTATCGTTGAGAAAAAACTGCATTTTCCCACTTGGTTTGTGTCGGCTTATAGCATAGCAGTTGTCTATTTTTTCACGTGTTTTGCTTGGATATTTTTCCGCGCAACCAATTTTTCAACCGCCAAACAAGTCATTGCGCGCATTGCAAGCCTTGAAGGATTCAGTTGGCATACCGTTTTGGACAAATTCCTTGTTGTGAAAGCGGTCGTGTTGATTGCAATTTTATTGATTGCAGAAATAGTGAACAATAATGTTAAAAATTTACAGGAATTGGCTATTGAAAATCCTGTTTTCCGCGTAGCGGCTTTTGCAACATTGGTGATGTTGGTGGCATTTTTTGGCACGTTTTCGGCGAGTGCGTTTATTTATTTTCAGTTTTAATAGAATTTTGAACCAAAATACTGAGGGGGTCTGACATACAAAAAATGTATGTCAGACCCTCTCCTATTTTGGCAAGTTCGACCAGAAACGAGTAACCAATCAACTAATAACTAATTTAACAATCTATATGTGTTGCTGAATTCAAACAAAAGTTATACTTTCGTATAAGCAAGTAGAAAATGATTGATTTTACTTGTTTTTTAATAAAAAAAAGCCACAAATGCGAACATATATAGAAGTCTCGATACTACTTTTGTACGCATAAATCTATATGTGTTATTTTATCTAAAAAATTTATGAAGACACACTTCAACATTGACTTTCTCGAAACGAGTACGGAAACCCTTCGTGCCATAGCTCACCCTATCCGCATTGCAATCATTGATATGTTGCACAAAAAGAAGCAAATGACTGTGACTGAAATCTTTGAGCAACTCGACATCGAGCAAGCCATTGCATCGCACCACTTGCGTATTCTGAAAAATCAAGACATTGTTGAAGTCAAACGGGATGGCAAAAACAGTATTTACTCGCTTTCTGATGATGAGTATTATACGATTGTCGAAG
>JANMJN010001052.1:0-1965 GCA_031371355.1 Saprospiraceae bacterium | reverse complement strand
GGTGTTATCACAGCTTTAACTTTATTAGCATAAATAGCTAATTGTGATTTATTCCAAACTAACTTCCCAAAAGGCATAGTAATTCTTGATTCAAGAAACTTTTTTTGAACGATTTGTACTGTTGGGTTATTACCTGTTACCTCTGACGAAGAAAGCAATTCAGTTTGCGCTTGACTCGTATAAGTAAAGCATAGAATGATGAAAACAAGGGAATTAATAATCTTTTTCATTGATGATTAAATTTTAAAATTAATGAATAATGTTAAATAAAGTCTTAGTGGTCAATCTGTAAATCGTTTCCTTTGTTGAAATTTAATTGTTCTATATAAAGCCCTATTTACAATACAAAAATACCATCATACCCTCCCCAAATTCTTTTACAATTTATATTCGGTTACGATGCGTTCAAATTCGGTAAAAAAGTATTAATTTCATCCGTTCATTTTTTTAAACAGAACGAATGCTCATTAAAACTAAAACCATGAAATCAACAATTGACCAACGTACTCTTTTCGCTTGCTCACTTTTTTTATTTTGTGCTGTCTCCCTGTCAGCGCAAAAGCTACCTTTGGGTTGGCGATATTATACCATTGAAAATGGCTTGCCGGCGCCCGCCGTGCGCAATGTTTTTCAAGATTCTAAGATGCGAATTTGGATAGGTACAACAGCAGGGTTTTGTTATTTCAATGGGCAGGATTTTTCGACACCCCCCTCAGTAAAAGGCTTGGGAAAACTCAATACATGGGCGTTTTCAGAAACACCCAATGGTCATATTTGGGCTATTAATCCCATTGGACAAATACAGGTTTTTCAAGGCGATTCGGTGCGGTCTTATCCTTTTCAAGCTAAAATTGACGCTTTACGCAAGGACTTTTTGCAAATTCTTTACTTTTCTGTGGATAAAACGCAGACAGTTTGGCTGGGTTTGGTGGGTCTTGGCATTGTGAAAATTAATGCACAAGGGCAGGTTGACATCTTTACGCCTCAAAGCCCAGAATTGTATCTCGCGACCACCATAGAAGGTAAAACAATTTTCTCTTCTACGGCTTCTAAAAGGTATGAAAACATACCCCCTCAGTATAAAGACCTCAAAAAAGGACTTGAAATATTGGAAAGTGATGGTTCACGAACCGTTATTCCTCTAACAAATCCGCCCGATTCCAAACCTAATACAACCCATTTATTGCAATTGTCTAACAAGGCGTATTTACTGAATAGCTTAAATTATCTGCATTATATAAAAGATGGGAAAGAAGTTTGGTTTCGTCCTAATTCATTGGTTGTAAGACAGTTGTATTTAACCAAAGACGGCGATATTGCTGTTGTAGCGGCGGGTGAAAATGGGGGATTGTACCTTTATAAAAACATAGAAGACTTGCACTTCGACAAGCCTTATCGCCAATTCAACGGTTTTAGCGGCAGCCGAATGGTACAAGACCACGAAGGCGGTTTTTGGATTGGCTTGAACGAGCAAATATTAGGTGTAGCGTATTGTCCAGATAAAAATTGGCAAGTATTGGATATAAAAAAAACATTTCTTGATGAGTCCCCTGCCAGTTTAATCGTTGCCGCAGAAAACCGTCTTTTTATCAGCACGGTTCAAGGCAATATTGCTGAATTTAATCCAGAAACAAAGACCGCAAAACAACTGCCGCCTTACCCGTGGGAAAAATTCAGCATTGGTTATCTCTATCACGACAAAAAAGACGATGCCCTTTGGATTGGCAATCGTTACTTAGCCAGCTATAAAAAAGGGCAATGGCAACCTGTTTTCAGTGAATTTACAGAAGGCAATGGCTCAAATGGTGGCTCGATGAAACGTTTTACGCAATCGGCTTACGCACCTGATACGCTTTGGGGATGCAGTCAAAGGAGCATCTTCGGCGTTAGACGTTCTAACAATCAAGTCTTTTTGAAAAAAGAACGTATGACAGGCGGTTTTCCAACAGCTATTTTTCAAGATAA
>JANMJN010001098.1:0-1673 GCA_031371355.1 Saprospiraceae bacterium | reverse complement strand
CGCAAGTATGTCTGTTTTTGCACCAATTCAACAAGTGACTTGAAAACGAGACTGCGTGCTATCTCTTGCCGATTGCCTGACCGCAAAACAAAAAAGAAGCCCCCCTCAGTATTTTTGCCCTTTGCAACGACTTCTTGGCGCTCGAAATGCGTCTCATCAGCAGCATTTTTAACGACCGACTGTACACCTTTGTCGCGGCTTGTTTCCCTCTGATATCCTTGACTGAAAAGGAAAGCAACGCCTTTGGCATCATTGAAATGAAAATAGTACAGACCGTCTTTTTCGTTTTTGAATAATTCAAAACCAGGACAACCTGTGCGCGACGGATGCGCAAAATTGTAGTTATCGGTTTTTTGTATCTGATTCATATTTGATTCGTTTTTTATGTGCAACATTTAGTTTTTTGAAAAGAGAAAAAGCAGCCCGACAGTCCGAGCTGACGAGCTGCTTTTGTGTTCCCATTGCCTTAAGGACTAAACTGTGTAATACTCGACAATGTCTAAATCAACAAAACCACAGAGCTTTGTAGGTGTCGTACCAACTGGAGGCAACATCATCATACGAGCAACAATCCGATAAACGCCTTCCTGAATTTGATTTGGGGCAATCGTCAAAGTTGTTGTGAGTGCACCCAAAGTCGTTGCGGTCGTAGTTGGCACAGCAATAACAGCTTCTCCAGGACCCATCAACTCATAAAAAACATCAAATTTCACTTGACTGGCGTTAAACCAAGGGAGTAAAGCCCCAGAAGTCGTCCAAGTAAATGTGAATGTGGTTGTCTCATCAACCCTGATAACTTGTGCACTATCTACACCCCCTGGGCTTGGTGCAGTGGGACCCGCACTCATTACAACATCTGCGGTGACATCTAATAAAGCGGTGTCAAGAATTTTTTCTAAATTTAAAACTGCCATGATTAAAAGAATTTAATTGCCGCCAAACAACTTCAATAAGTTCGAGATGCGTGTTTTTCTATTTGCGTTGCCCTTTGGCTGTTTACATTAAAGATTTTTGAAATTACTTTTTAAAACTAATTGAGAAACTTTTTTCTCTCGAACCACAGTGCAAACATGGCGGCGTTGCACTTAGGAGGCAGTTAAATGGCAATAAAAAATCAATTAAATTTTACTTAGATGTGATTAAATTTCACTTAATTTTTGATTTTGTACTTTCTTTTTTCAGCTTTTGATTAAAAGGGAATACTTGAAGGGAAAAAAAAGCCAAAATAGTCAAGCAAACTGATCAATATCATGGTTAGCCACATCAGTCAGTCATTCTCTACACTATACTGAGGGGGTAATTTTGTAAAAAAAAAAGACAATGAAGACGATAAAATGGATAGCACGCATCATAGGATTTGCAGCCACCGCATTATTTGTTAGTTTTTTCATCGGTGAGGGCGTTCCAGACCTCATCGAAGGCAAAGCCGATGACTTGATTCCTTTCATACCTCTTTTCCTTTTCACCGTTGCTGGTTACGTATTGGCTTGGCTCAACACTTTTTTCGGCGGATGGATGCTCGTTTTGGGCGGTGTCGGCATGTGGGGTTATCATGTGGCTTTCAATCATGCTTGGCGTGTTGCCTTGATTTTTGGGCTGCCTTTTACGATTGCAGGCATTTTGTTTTTGATTTATTGGCATAAAATGGATTTTACGAAGACGAAAAAATTCTA
>JANMJN010001037.1:0-1923 GCA_031371355.1 Saprospiraceae bacterium | reverse complement strand
CGGAATTTGAAAGGTGAGCCTATTAGTCCTCAAAGTATCAAGCAAGGCACTGATTTTATCGCTGAAATAACAGTCGGAAACCCGGGGAGTTTGGGCAAAGCATACAAAGAAATGGCTTTATCACAAGTCTTTCCATCGGGTTGGGAAATCCTCAATCCACGTATGGATAGGGTTCAAGGCTGGACAAATACCAGCGTTCCTCGTTATCAAGACATCAGAGACGACCGTGTAAACACGTTTTTCGACCTTGCAGTCGGCAAAACGCATACCTATCGGATTCAACTCAACGCCGCTTATGCCGGACGTTTTTGGCTGCCGACGCAGTTGTGCGAAGCGATGTATGATAACTCGATTTCAGCGAAACAGGCGGGGATGTGGGTGGATGTTGTAGCGGGGGAGCGAAAGGCAATGTGATGAATGACCCCTCAGTAAAAAAGCCCTTGTGTTTGATATGCGAGGGCTTTTTTATTGAGAGCTTTCCATAGTGACTGCTCCATTTTCTGAACCGTTCAAAATACTGAATTTAACGCTGACGGTTAGACTGACGAGTGGTTTTTGAGTTACTGCATCCATTGCTACTGCTTGGTAATTCAACCCTTGCGGTGCTTGAGCATTGAGTACATTGATGAAAATTAATGAGAGGCATATCAAAAGTAAGTTTTTCATTGCTTGAAAATTTTAATTGTTTTAGAATAAAGATTTTGTTCGTCTGCAAACGTCAAAAGGTAGCTGCCCCTTGGCAATGTACCGATTCTAATGTTTTGATAATCAAAGGTTTGTTGAGAAATTAACTTGCCATCAATAGAGTAAATCGAAGCCTTCTGGAAGTTTTTAAAATCTGTCTCGATTATCAATTCTTCGGTAGTTGGATTTGGATAACACTTAATTGAGAATTTGGCATCAAATAATTCACTTATTTCTGTTGTTATTCCGTAAAATGGCTGCAACAGACCTTGTGTTTCTCAAAATGCTTATAGCAAAATAGAAAGAGATGAAACGGACGTTTCTTTTTCAAGATTAACTCAAATAGCAAAGGTGTTAGATTTAGATGTTTTAGATGTGATAGGTTTTGATGAAAAAAAATTATTTTTTACAATTACACACAATACAGACAGTAATAATGGTTTAATAATTCAAGCACAAGGACTTACTAACAATGAGAAAACTCTGTATGAACAAGTGATTACTCAATTACGCGAAGAAAATGGGTATTTGAAAAAGATATTGGATTCTTATGTTAAGTGAACACTCTCGAAACAGAAAAATTCAGTAAAAAACGGCTATCAAACAAAAATGATAGCCGTTTTTTATTTTTTTAAAAAACAATGTATTTTTGTCAGAAATAACAAAAAAAACATCACTATGCAGATAGCAAACCCGATATATGACATCATTTTCAAGTATTTGATGGAAAATGTTGAAATTGCAAAAGACATTCTTTCAGTTATTTTAAATGAAAATGTTGTCCATGTAGAACTCAAACAACAGGAGACCTTAGCGGAAACAAGAGTTGGCGTGCAGATATTTAGATTAGACTTCAAAGCAACGATTGAAAAGGCTGATGGTTCTTTGATGATAATCCTCATCGAAATTCAAAAGGCTAAAAAATCTTTTGTAATTCAAAGATTTAGACGATATTTGGGAGCAAATTACGTACTTGAAGAACAGACTTCAGATAAGAAAAAGAAAATCTCGTTGCCTATTACGACGATTTATTTTTTGGGATATCGATTGAAAAATATCAAATTGCCTGTTTTGAAAGTTGAAAGAACGTATATGAATGCCGTTACAAAGCGCAAACTTAGAAACCCTATCAAAGAAAATTTTGTTGAACAATTATCACACGATATGTATGTGATACAAATACCAAGATTAAAAAAAATGGTTGCACACACAGAATTAGAAAAGATGTTAGACGTTTTC
>JANMJN010001031.1:0-2587 GCA_031371355.1 Saprospiraceae bacterium | reverse complement strand
TGGCTATCGTCATAACGGGCGTTGTTAAAGATGAAAAAGGCGAACCGCTTGTTGGCGCAAGTGTCGTTCTTGAAGGCACGACAAAAGGAACTATCACCGATGAAAATGGCAAATTTACGCTCGAATTGGACGCTAAAGAAGAAAAAACGGGCAGATTGGTTTTCAGTTATGTCGGTTTTGATAGCCAAACCATGCCAATATTGGGGCAAAAAGTCATCAATATTACTTTGACGGAAGGAAAAGCTTTGAGCGAGGTGGTTGTCATTGGTTATGGTACACAAAAGAAAGGCGATGTAACAGGTTCGGTTGCAAAATATAAAAATGAAAGCATGGCTGAATTACCTGTATCTCGTTTAGACCAAGCTTTGCAAGGAAAATTGGCAGGTGTTCAAATCCAAAACACATCGGGCGAATCGGGTACAGACCCGAAAGTGACAATTCGTGGCGTGAGTTCTATCAACGCAGGCGCAAGCCCTTTGGTTGTTGTTGACGGACATCCTGTACCAGACGGTTTGGCATTTGTGAATATGACGGATGTGGAATCTGTTGAGGTGTTGAAAGATGCGGCTTCGGCGGCTATTTATGGTTCGCGGGGAGCGAGTGGCGTTATTTTGATTACGACAAAAAGCGGCAAATCAGAGAAACCAAAGTACAATCTCAAGATTTCAAATGGTTACAAATCGGCTTACAAGTTGTATTCGAGAATGACGACCCAGGAATATGTTAAATTCCTCTATGATGAAGCGGCTCAAAGAGCGCAAGACCCAAGCATTGTCACTCAAGCGGCTCCTGCAACCGATGCGGATAAAGCTGCTTATGCTATTGCAACGGGTTTGATGGAAGGTGTCGAAACAGATTGGCAACGCCAAGCAATACGCGATGTGAATGTTAAAAATATTCAATTTAGTGTAGCGGGCGGTAGCAAGGATTTGAAATACTTTTTCTCTGCGGGTTATCAAGATGACCAAGGTATGATATACAATAATGAGTATAAGCGATACAATATTAGAAGTAAAATTGATGCTCAATTGAGCAAACGCATGAAATTGTCGGTCAATATTGCGCCAAGTTTTAATGAAAGACAAAGGTCATCGGAGCAATTGCAAGACTTTTTGCGTTTCCCGTCGTGGTTGCCTGTTCGTCACACTGAAAAATCAGCCGCTTTTGTTAGAGAAAATCCTTTGTATGCCGATGTGAAAGTAGGTGATTATGCACAACCCCGTCATTTCAACCAAAGATTATACACAGGTACGATGCCCGATGGTTCAGCTTTTGCGAATACAACCCCCATAGACACATTTGGTTCTCCTCAGAACACACCCCGCTCTGTTTCAGAAACAAGACAATAGAAGGGCAATGATTTTAGAGTACAAAATGGTGCTGATTTGACGATAAATCTTTTGCCTGGACTTGATTTTAAAACATTGGCGAGTGCGTATGTGACTTATTCCTCCAATTTGGATTTTGCGAGAAAAAACTCAAATAGGGCAGGAGACCCGAGCAAAGGCGTTTACTCAAGCCGTCTTTTTGTGGATTTGTTGAATGAAAATACCTTGAATTATAAAAAAGAAATCAAAGGTCATTCAATTGGCTTACTCGCAGGTTTTACGGCACAAAAAACAAAGGTTAATGTAGAACAAGCAACGGGTATAAATTATCCCGATGATAATATTACGACTTTAAATACCGCATTGACAAAAGACCAAGCAGGTACTTTCAACACAAGAAACCAAATTGGGTTAGTGTCTTATTTGGGTCGTGTGACTTATGGCTATCAAAGCAAGTACTTATTAACGGCGAGCTATCGCGCAGACGGCAGTTCTTATTTTGCGCCAGGCAAAAAATGGGGTTACTTCCCCTCAGTATCCGCAGGTTGGGTAGCGAGTGAGGAGAAGTTTTTGAAAAATGTCAGTTGGTTGAGCCAATTGAAATTCAGAGGCAGTTATGGGGCAACAGGTAATAACCGCATTGTTGATTTTGCTTTTATTGACTTGCTTTATGGTGCAAATTATCCATTAGGTGCAGGTACAGGCACGGTTACCGCAGGTCAAGTACCGTCAAGAGAGATTTTGTCAAATCCAGATATTACTTGGGAACGCACATTCCAATACAACGGCGGTTTGGATTTATCGTTATTCAAAAATGCTATTACATTTGGCTTAGATATTTATCGTTCAAAAACAGACCAGTTGTTGCTTCGTCAATCCACTTTGGGCTTTTTGGGCGTGCCGCAGACTTGGAACAATATCGGAAGCCTTCAAAATGATGGTATCGAGTTGGAAGTTACCAGCAACAATATGGTTAAGAAAAATTTCAAGTGGACGACATCAGCAAACATTTCACGCACACGCAACAAAGTTTTGGAATTGGGTGCAGAAGCCTTTTTGTTGAATCAAGGTGAGCGCACTGAATTGTACAGAAACAAAGTAGGCGACCCATTGGTTCAGTTTTTTGGCTTCAAAACAGACGGTGTTTGGTTGTCGCAAGCGCAAATTACAGAATCAAAAATCACGAGTAATTTAAGTAACGCCCTTGTCCCAGGTGGTTTGAAAATAGTGGATTTAGATGGCAATGGCATTTTAGATGC
>JANMJN010001027.1:0-2857 GCA_031371355.1 Saprospiraceae bacterium | reverse complement strand
TATAAAAGAAGGGCGTTCTAATGTGACTGCTTTTTATAATTTCAATAAAACGCTTAACCCGACCAATGGTTATTCAAAGCGGACGTTTTTTTCACCGACTGCACCTTATAAAGACTTTAATCAACAAACGGAGACTAAATTTGACAACCTCTTTCAAATTGGTCGTTTGCAATGGGATTACAATGTAACGAATCGCAATATGTTGAGTTTGGCGGGTATGTACATTAATGGTGTTTTTAATATTGGTTCAGACCAAAATTATGAGTATAAGAATGCTTCAGGCGCGCAAATACTGAGGGGGGCATTTCTGCAACGTCCTGAGAATGAATTTAAAAATTATATGTTACAAGCGACGTGGAAGAAGTCTTATGCGAAAAAGGGTAAGGAATTGATAACGGATTTGACCTATGGTTTTGGCGGTTCTAACAATGATGCGAATTGGACAAGAACCCTTTTGAAGCCTAATGGTGAAGAAGCGGCACCCACCCAAAAAATCAATATTGGTGGTAGCAACGAAGGACAACAAATGACTTTTCAAATGGATTTTACGAATCCTATCAATGATTCTACAAAAATAGAAATGGGCGTTCGAGGTTATTGGAACAACAGAACGCAGGACTATTTGTACAATCTCTATGATTATACAACAAAAAAATACATCCAACAAAACGCTTTTTCTCAAAATACGGATGTCAGCGATATGATTAATGCGGCTTATTTTACGTATGGTTCTATGTGGTCAGGCATTGGTTATCAAGTCGGTATGCGTTTTGAGCAATCGCGTTTGGAAGGAAAAAGTAAATTGGAAAATCAACCTTCGTTTGGCTACGATTATCCTAAATCGGCGGATGATTTGCTCAATGCGTTGTTCCCTTCAGTCTATTTGAGTAAAAAGTTAAATAAAACAGAAGAAGTACAAGCCAATTTCAGCCGCAAAATTAACCGCCCTAATTTTTTCCAACTCATGCCCATCATTATGGGTGCGGATGCCGAAAATATTCGGATTGGTAATCCTGCTTTGGCACCTGAATTTATCAATCTGGCAGAGTTTAATTACAGCAAAATATGGAAATCTAATAATTGGTTGGCAACTGTCTATTTGCGTGGAGAGGAAAATCCGATTACAACCATTATTGCACCAGTTGATTCGACGTCAACGGTTCGAAAAACGACTTTTATCAATGGTAAATCGGCAACACGTTATGGTATGGACAATATTTTGAAACTCACCTTAGCTAAGGATTTGGAATTGACAACGAACCTTAATGTGTTCAATCTTAAAATTCAAGCCAATAACGCAACGAATGAAGGGTGGGCATACAATGGCAAATTTAACTTGACGTATAAGTTGCCTAAAAAATTAAAAGCTTTCACTTTGCAATTGCAAGGCAGCTATGAAAGTGACCAAATTATTGCACAAGGCACACGTAAAGGTATTGCATTTGCTGATTTTGCCCTAAAATACACGTTTTGGAAGATGGCTAACTTAACTTTGCAAGTGAGTGATTTAACCAATTCGAGAAGGGAGGTTTTGTATCTTTCAGATGCGACGTTTACTCAAGAAAGTATGCGCCGGCGTGATTTGCGTTTTGTCAAGTTGACTTTTCAAATGCCTTTTGGCAAAATGGATGCTTCGATTTTCCGCAAAGCGAAAGATGCGCGTCGGAATAATAATACCCAAGATATGCAGCCAGACTTTGGTGGTTGATTTTTTTGATTTTTTTGATTTTTTTTTGACCACTGATTTGCCCGATACGACAGATTTACACTGATTTTTTTTCAGTTTTTTACAGCATGACAAAAAAGAAAACAGCGCAAATCTGTCGCATCGGGCAAATTTGTGGTCTCATTTTTCAAAACAATCTAAGCACAAATTTGTTGATTGGTAGATATTTTTCACAAACGAATACCTAATTTTTTGATGAATTCGCAAACCAATGATTTTCGTTCGCTTGGTACGCATCCTTGGATGATAATGATGTATTTGCTTTTGGCAGGTTTGACCATGATATTTTTTGGCTTGTCTATGGCTTATCTCTATTCACGCTTTCAATCTGGGGAAACACCCATAAAAGTGCCGTTCATTTTTCTCTTCAACACATTGATTTTGTCAGGCAGCTCGTGGTTTTTGCGCAAAGCGAAAACCTTCTATTTAGCCGACGATACTGAGGGGTATCAACGTGCTTTGTGGGGAACCTTGTTGTTGACGGTGGTATTTATGTCACTGCAATATGTCGGTTGGGGTATGTTGTGGCAAGACAATCCCAACATAAGCATCGGCAATATGCGGGCGTATGTGTATGCGATTTCGATTATTCACCTATTTCATATCATCGGCGGTTTACCTTTTTTCATTGTTTTCATATATACAGCTTATGTGCGGATGAAAGAACCTGTGAGTGTTTTGGTGTATTTTAGTGATCCTGTTAAACAATTGCGATTGCGTTTGTTGACAATGTATTGGCGGTTTTTGGATATTTTATGGTTGTATTTGATAGTTTTCTTTTGGGGGAATTACTTTTTGTCTTAACACATTTTTGTTGAAACACAATAGGCACATAGGCAACATAGCTTTTTATCATCCAGTCTGGAAAATAAATAACTATGTTGCCTATGTGCCTATTGTGTTTCATTAATAAAAACAGCCCTGTTGTTGAACAACAAGGCTGTAAAACTATTATAAACTTGATTATTATCTTAAAAACCGAGACCGAGGGTGAAGCCACGAACACCTGTTATATTAACCGTTGTTCCAGTATTCAATTGAGCATTTCCTAAATTAATTTGAAAGAGTTTAACCGAAGTCTCATCGCCAAACAAACAAAACGCTTTACTCGATGTACTGCCAATATCGAAT
>JANMJN010001022.1:0-7275 GCA_031371355.1 Saprospiraceae bacterium | reverse complement strand
CGGACAATATTTGCTCATTCAAAATAGCTGAAAGAATGATTTTCGCTATTTCAACGTTTTCCATCAGATACTTAAAAATAGTATCGTAAATAGGATTGGCTATCTGCATAGTGATGTTTATAATGGCTTTTAGAAAGATATATTTGATTATACAGACGTAAAAATAGTGTTTCTTTATAAAAATTGGTATTTATTTTACATCCTAAACTTATCCCCTTCTTTTTTCAAAATCCTTTCATCCAGCATAAAACCGATTGTTTGAATCACTTTTGTGCGCTGCCTTTCGGCAAATGAATCCACGATTTCTTTCAGGGACAACGGTTCTCTTTTAAGCAATGTCTTTATTTTTTCTGAAAAAACCATGAAATCATCGGTATCCAAATCTGCTTTGTCTTTTTCTAAACAGACATCACATTCACCACATTTTTCGGCATCGGTTTGTCCAAAATAATGCAATAATTGTTGAGAGCGACAAATATCTAATTCAGCGTATTCGATTGACTTTTTCAAACGGTATTCTGCCCGCTTTTTTCTAAACATATACGAATTCCAATCAATCGAAAGATGTTGTGTATCAGCCCGTTCACGCAAGAAAACGATTTGCGGCTTGTCTTTTCGAGGGCGATAATCAATGATGTTTTCGTTGTGTAGATATTGCAATGTTTTTTCAAAATCCATAACAGACATACGCAAAAATTGAGCAATTTGTAACTCATTAAAATTGACATAATCGGACAAAGCACCCGACAAAGCCCTCAGTAAACCCTTTAATATTCGTTCAAAATCACGTTTTCTCAATTGAAAATCATACAATTGTTCTCTATCAACCATAAATTTCAGATTTGAGGGTTGATGCACCCCCTCAGTATAAACGAGCCAACCATCTTGTTCAAGGACTTTGAAACAAGAATAGGTTGTCAAAACATCTAACTTGAAACGTTGTGCAAACGCCACAATATCCAAATCAAAACTTTGCCCTTCTCCCCCACCCACAGCCAATTGCAGATAGCTGCCCAAAGCCTCATAAGTACGGCGAATCTCTTTCATTTCAGGAAAAGAAACCTCAAAATTCTTTTCCAAATTATTTGTATCGCTTTTGTTCACTAACAAAACAGCATAACTCCGTTTACCATCACGACCTGCACGACCTGCTTCTTGAAAATAGGCTTCTAATGAATCTGGTAAATCGAAATGCACAACGGTCCTGACATCGGGCTTGTCAATGCCCATTCCAAAGGCATTTGTAGCAACAATGACCTTAGTTTTGTTCGCAATCCAAGCATCTTGACGGCGATTTCTTTCTTCAGGGTCAAGCCCCGCATGATAAAAATCGGCTTTGAAGCCGTATTTTTGTAGCCATTCAGCCAGCAATTTCGTTCCTCTTCGGCTTCGGACATAGACGATAGACGTGCCTTTTGTTTTTTTTATGATGTCCAATAATTTCGCTTCTTTGTCTTCGACATTACGGACAATATAACTCAAATTTTTCCTTTCAAAATCCTGTTGAAAGACTTGATGATTCTTCTTGAATTCTAATTTTTTGCAAATATCTGTCACCACATCAGGCGTTGCCGTAGCAGTTAAAGCCATCACAGGTACATCGGGCATGTATGCTCGAATAGCCGCAATTTCAAGATATGACGGGCGGAAATCATAACCCCATTGACTGATACAATGCGCTTCGTCAATCGCTAACAGGTTGATATTCATGCGTTTGATGCGTTCTTTTGCTAAGTCCGTCATCAAACGTTCTGGAGAGATGTAGAGAAATTTGAGTCCACCGTAAACCGCATTGTCAAACAGTCGGTCAATATCGCGGTAGTGCATTCCTGAATAAATAGCGGCGGCAGCGATACCTCTTTTCTTCAGGTTTTCAACTTGGTCCTTCATCAATGCAATCAACGGCGAAATGACTAAACAGACTCCCTCTGTACACAGCGCAGGCACTTGAAAACAGATACTTTTACCACCACCTGTTGGCAAAAGGGCAAGCGTATCACGTCCGTCCAGTACCGACTGAATGATGTCACGTTGCATCGGACGGAACGCGTCGTATTGCCAATGTTTTTTTAGTATGTCTTCAGGTGTCATTTTTTTTTCGTGATTCGGTATTCGGATATTCGGTATTCGGATATTCGGTATTCGGATATTCGGTATTCGGATATTCGGTATTCGGATATTCGGTATTCGGGTATTCGGGTATTCAACGAATCACGAGTTAACGAATACCAAATCACGAGTTAACGAATACCCGAATACCGAATAACTAATCCCTATTTCCGAAATACCAAAGTTTTAGCGACAATATCGTGAAATGCTTGTTTTTTTGCTGTAAATGGCTGAATGATGTAGCCCATTAAAGCCAAAAAGCTCAAAGTGCTGACGATAGTTGGCGACAAAAACGCACTCACAAGAGAAACAAACGAAATGATTTGTTTTATAGTAAAACGGACACTCGCTTGATAGAAACTCAAACCTTCTCCATTCAAGTCGGTAACGATTAGCCCCAATGCTCGTTTTCCTAAGGTCGCTTTCGTATCGCTCGATTCTTGTTGTGCAAAGTAAAACCAATCGAAAACAAGGCTTAAAATGCTTGCTATGTAGAAATTTGAACCAAAAACCTCAACGGGATCTTCACCCCTTGCAGCACTTTGATACATATCTAAAAAGTTTATACCGAATGCCCCTAATATCATTTGACCCACTACAAATAAGATGATACCATCAATTAAAGCAGCACCAAATCGTTCCCAAAAACCTGCAAAGCCATTATACTGAGGGGTCGGTTTTTCTAATTCTGAATCTAAAAATTCGTTGTCCATTTTGTAAATGTCGTTAAGATTGTATAAAAGTTGGTATTGCCGCGCCAAAAATAAGGAAGCCTTTGAGATATTTCACTCTCAAAGGCTCTTTTATACGATTTTAGTTTTTAACTTTATTTTCGTTTTCCTTATTTTCTGTAAACCAAAGTACCCGCAATCATATCATGCAGAGCCTGTTTTTTCTGTGTAAAAGGCTGCATCAAATAGCCAATACCTAAAATCATCGCAGAAGGAATTTTTGAGAAATAACGTCCCACCGCATTGAGCATTGTGATACGCTCGCCGTTTAGGTCTGTCACAACAAGCCCCATAGCTTGTTTCCCAAATGTCGCTTGCTTTTCGCTTGACTCAAAATAAGCGAAATATGCCACTTGCAAACCTATGGTAATGACGTAGGCAATAATAAATGAATTGGGTATGCCTTCGGCAAACAAATCTGGATCTGCTTTCAAAAGGCTGACACCAAAAACAGAAAAAATAATCATTTGTGCAATGTACAGAATGATACCATCAATAATAACAGCTACAAAACGTTGCCAGAAGCCACCATATCCGCTATACTGAGGGGTGGCGTTGTCAAAACTTGAATCGAGAAATTGATTTTCCATTTTATCAATTGATTTTAAGGATGAAGAATTAAGATGTTTAATTAAATTTTAATTTTTATAAAGGTCGTAAAAGTTAGAGAATAAAGCACTGCGACCCAAATTCATTTCAAATGCTATTTTTATGTTTAAAAAATAATACAAACATTCACAATGAAATAAGATTCAAAGCTAAAAAATTATCGTCAGGTTCAAAGATTTTAGCAAAAGTAACAAAACATTATAAAAACGAAAAAAGAAAATGAATTTTATATTAGGTCAGAAAATATATAAATCTGCTCAATCTGCGGTCTAAATAAGTTTTAATTACTTTCATAATAATTCAAGTCTTTTCCAAATGTCTCTTTTAACTGCCAAATAGCAACAAAAGCTAAAGCAAAACATACAACCCCGACCCAAGATGCCCCTGCAATGGCACCGCCTTGCGATTCAAAACTTTTATAAGCTAAGGTGATGATGATGACCGAACCGCGTACAAAATTAGGTACAGTCGTCGTCACTGTTGCTCGAAGATTTGTCCCAAACTGCTCACTCGCTATCGTCACAAACAAGCCCCAATAGCCTGAAGTCGTACCTAACAGGAAGCATACTACGTAAAACGCTGTAACACTCAAACCCTCCATATACATCATAGCGCTGCTCAAAGCCATACACGCTACTAAAAAGCCCGCAACAACACGTCGGCGATTCGCAAACACCTGACTCAACCAACCACAAACCAAATCGCCAAAAGACAACCCAATATAGGCGTACATCACTGCATCAGCTACACTCACTTTGCCTAAAACGCCCGTTGATTCTGCAATTTTGGGTGAAAATTTGATAAGTATGCCCAAAGTGTACCATATCGGTACACCTAAAAGAATACACCATATATACTTGATAAACCGATCTTTGTTCGTAAAAAGTGATAAAAAATTACCTTTCGAGACCCCCTCAGTATTTTTCAAACTTTCAAACATACCGGACTCAAATGTACCAAATCGCAACAGTAAAAGCATCAAACCCAAGCCTCCTCCCACAAAATAGGAGGTCTGCCAACTAAAATTTTTACTAATTGTCGCCGAAGCCACCGCCCCCAATGCGCCCATAGAAACGATGACAATCGTACCATATCCACGATTTTGTTTCGTCATCAACTCGGCAACTAAAGTTATCGCAGCGCCCAATTCGCCTGCCAAACCGAAGCCTGCAATAAAGCGCAAAAACGAATAAGTTGTCGTATCCGTCACAAAACCATTCGCAAAATTGGCAAGTGAATAGATAAGTATAGAGCCAAAAAGTATGGATTTGCGCCCCAATTTGTCGCCCATAATGCCCCAAACCAAGCCACCAATGAGCATACCGCCCATTTGATAGTTGAATAAGACAAAATCATAAAAGTAATTGACTTGATCCGGCGACAGGTTTAAGCCATTTGGACCCAAACTTTGTTTACCGATGACATTAAAAAGTTGAAGATCAAATATGTCAACGAAATAGCCTAAAGCAGCGACTATTACTGTAAACCATACTTGTTTTTCTTTGTTTTGATTTTCCATTTTTTCATTATGTTTTAAGAATCGCTAAAGTATTGATAGTTTTGGACTTCTAAAAACAAAAAAAGCGAGTAGCCACATTCGACTCTCGCTTTTTTATCGCAACATATTTTAAATGATTACATCCAACCCATCATTTGAATGAAAAACGTACAAACGAAAGGTAAGGCTATCCAAAATATCTGTGGCATGAACACTAATAGAGCGATGATAGCCACAAGTGAAATAGCGAAATAAACCGCATGTTTGCTGCTGAAATTGGTCATTTTAAACTCTTCCATAATTATCGTATTTTTTTTTGATGCAAAATTAATAAGCTATTTGGACTAAACAAGGCTTCTGTTTATTATTTATGCACTTTATATGCTCTAATAAAAATAATTGTCAAAACTCAATCTTAAAATACCTTAAATTGTGAGATATTTCCTCATTGCTGTTGATACGGGTGGTACCTTTACAGACTGCATCGCCCTCGACCAAGAAGGCAACACACACACTTGCAAAGTATTGAGTAACAGTACTTTGCGTGGTTCAATAATTGAATGGATTGATGAACGTACATTCGTTGTTCAAAACTCATGGTTGGCACAACGAGATATTTTCAAGCAGTATCGCTTTCGTTTGCTCAATACCCCCCTCAGTAATTTGCCTGATTATTATATTCGCACTTACGATGCTTTTCGAAAAATTATCCAGCTTGACAAGCCGTTACCTTCTGACTTTTGGGGTCAGAAAATAGCCTTTGACATCAGTGCTGTTGAAGAAGCGCCTATACTTGCTGCCCGTTTGATAACACAAACCGCCCTCGATGAACCGTTTCCAAATCTCACGTTGCGGCTTGGCACAACCCGCGGCACGAATGCATTATTGGAAGAAAAAGGCGCAAAGACTGCCTTTTTGACTACAGAAGGTTTTGCTGATATTTTGAAAATTGGTACTCAGCAACGCCCTGACCTTTTTGCTCTGAATATTATAAAACCAAAGCCCCTTTATACTGAGGGGGTCGAAATTTCAGAAAGAATTGGCGCCAAAGGGGATGTATTAAAATCATTGAATATCAATGATTTGGATAAAACCATTCAGCATTTAAAACTACAAGAAGTCGAATCTATTGCCATTGCATTTATGCACGCTTACCGAAATCCGACACATGAACGGGCTTTAAAAAAAGCATTAGAAAATCATTTTCCTTACGTTTCGATATCGTCAGAACTTTCACAACAAATCAAATTCGTTCCTCGTGCTCAAACGACCGTTGTGAATGCCTACCTCGCCCCTATTTTGCACGATTATTTGAAAAAAATCATCCAAAAGCTACCTTCTGATACCTTGCGTGTGATGACAAGCGCCGGCAGCCTTGTTCATGCCGATTTTTTTATGCCCAAAGATAGCCTACTAAGTGGTCCTGCTGGAGGTGTTGTTGGTGCCGCAGCCATTGGTCAGCAAAGTGGTTTTGGACAATTGATTACTTTCGATATGGGTGGTACGAGCACCGATGTGGCACGATTTGATGGTGATTTTGACTATCGTTTTGATATGACTATTCGAAATGCAACGGTCTTTTCTCCTACGCTCAATATCGAAACGGTGGCAGCTGGTGGCGGCTCCGTTTGTTATTTCGATGGCATAAAATTATGTGTCGGACCGGAAAGCGCTGGGGCTTCACCTGGTCCTGCCTGCTATGGTGCTGGAGGTCCTTTGACGATTACAGATGTCAATTTATTGCTTGGTCGTCTCGACGCAGCTCAATTTGGCATTCCCGTTTTTCCTGAAGCCGCTCAAATAAAACTCATTGATTTGCAGCGAATTATAGATAAAAAAACAGAGAAGAAAATTTTGGCGGAGGAAATATTAATGGGTTTTTTGACTATAGCCAATGAGCGGATGACGGATGCTATTCGCAAAATATCGGTATCAAAAGGTTATGCCCCCCCTCAGTATGCGCTACTTGTTTTTGGCGGCGCGGGAGGTTTACATGCTTGTAGTATGGCAACTTTGCTGGGTATGACAACAATTATTGTCCCAAAATACGCAGGACTTTTGTCTGCTTATGGCATTTTGAATGCACCTATTGAGCGTTTCGCAGAACACCAAATTTTGCAAACTGTATCTGATATGCCTTTTGAAAAATTAACCATTGAATTTCAAAAAATAAGTGATGACGCTATTGAAAAAGTTAGGACAGAAGGCATCAAAAAACAAGACATTTTTCTTAAAAAATCGCTTGTTTTTTGCCGCTTAAAGGGTCAAGATGCCACTTTAGAACTCGATTTTGATGCCCATTTTGAACAAAATTTTAAAGAAAAATAT
>JANMJN010001016.1:0-4060 GCA_031371355.1 Saprospiraceae bacterium | reverse complement strand
ATATTTGGTAATAAAATTATCCATTATCCATTATTTAATGTGCCGAAGCCTTATACTTCTTCACCGCTTCCGTCAATTTCGGCACGATTTCAAACAAATCACCGACCACACCATAGTCGGCTGCTTTGAAAAACGGTGCTTCTGGGTCTTTATTGATAACAACGATAACACGACTGTTATTGACACCTGCCAAATGCTGAATCGCACCTGAAATACCAATAGCGATGTACAAATTCGGACGAATCGCAACACCTGTTTGTCCAACGTGTTCGTGATGTGGTCGCCAATGTGCATCCGCAACAGGACGGCTACACGCCGTTGTTGCGCCCAAAGTGGTTGCCAAATCTTCAACAATACCCCAATTTGAAGGATCTTTCATACCACGACCTGCCGAAACGACCAATTCTGCTTCAGGCAATGGCACAATACCTTCTGCTGTTTTGACAGATTTGACGCGCACACGGCTTGCTGGTACTGAAATACTGAGGGGGGTGACAGCGACTTCGCTACCTGTTTTTTCAGGAGGAATCGCATTACCCATCAATGAAATGACTTTAGTCGCAGCCGAAATGGTATATTCTGCAATCGCTTTACCTGAATAAACGCCTTTTTTGACCTTGAAAGCACCATCATTCGTTGGCAATTGATTGGCTCCCGATACCAAACCGGCATTTAGACGAACGGCGATGCGCCCTGCCAATGATTTCCCTGTTGAGCTATTGCTCAAAATGACGACTGTTGCGCCCGTTTGCTTCGCCGCATCCGCTATGACAGCGGCATGAACTTGGGCATCGAAATCGCTGACACCTGCTACATTATATACTTTTGTTGCACCATACGTACCGAGTTGTCCACCGTTGTTGACATCACCTAATGTCAAAGCGGTACACTCTGTACCGAGCAATGCGGCTACTTTTTTCCCATACGTGACCGCTTCGAAAGCGGCTTTTTTGAAATTGCCTTTTGGCGATTCTGCATAAACTAAAACGCTCATTATATGATGATTTTATTTTCCAATAAATTGATTTTCAATGATTTACAAATGTAAACCAAGATTTACGAAATTTTAAAAATTTCGTAAATCTATGCTCTCCTTCCTATATAACCTTTGCTTCTTCATGTAAGAGTCTTACTAATTCCTCCATATCATCAGCAGCAACCATTTTAACACCTGATTTTGCAGGTGGCAAATCAAACTTTGTCACTACTGAATTATCCGTAAAGGGTTGAGGCGCAACGACAGCAAGCGGTTTGCTTTTTGCTTTCATAATGCCCATCATGTTCGGAATACGTTGTTCTGCCATACCTTTTGCAGCAGAAACGACAAAAGGCGTATCCACTTCAAGGACTTCAATACCGCCTTCAATATCACGCTCAATTGTTGCTGTCTTACCAGACATATCCAATTTTGACGCATAACTAATGAAAGGCATATCGAGGTATTCAGCAACCATGGCACCGATTTCTGAACCGTTGTAATCAATCGTTTCTTTGCCCGTAAATACAATATCATAGCCTCCTGTTTTAGCATATTCTGCAATTTGGAAAGCCGTATTCATGGCACTTTTCGCATTGAGGTCAATCCGAACTGCATCATTGGCATCGAGAGCCAAGCCTTTACGGATGATTTGGTCATTTTCAGCAGTACCGACGTTGATTAATGTCACAGTACCACCTGTCGCCTTTGCAAGGTCAAGTGCACGCACAAGGGCGTACCACTCGTCATAAGGGTTCATAATAAATTGAACACCCGCGCTGTTGAATTCTGTTGCATCGGCATTAAATGAGATTTTTGCGGTTGTATCAGGCGTTTTGGAAACGCACACCAATAATTTCATAATTAAAATTTTGATATTTATAGATTGAATATTTTGTTTATTGTTTGGAATAGAAGCCTTGTTTTACGCGGCAAAGTTGAACATTGTTTGTGAAACGAAGGTTCAATTTTACTTTTGCGGCAGCAAATTTATAGAAATATTTTCAAGCAAAAAAGAATTTTAGCGAATATTCGCTAAAATATTTGTTTTTTAATGTGACCCACTAAAACACATCTTTTTCCTATCTTCGCTCATTGTTTATTTTTAATTTATCAACCTAACGATTATGTCCAGACTCGACCAATTATTTGACTTATTAAAATCTCAGCCCAATGAGCCTTTTCTCCTTTTTGCTATTGCTAAAGAATATGAAAAGGCAGGAGATATAGATATGGCTCTTGACTATTATTTGAAACTTAAAGAAACGACCCCTCAGTATGTCGGCACTTATTATCATCTCGGCAAGCTGTATGAACGATTGGAACAGCCTGAATCCGCTTTTTTAACCTATAAACGGGGCATGGTCATCGCTAAGGAAGAAGGCGATATGCATGCGTATTCAGAGCTTTCTGGTGCAAAAATGAATATTGACGACGATGACGATGATGATTTTTAATAATAGATTTTGAACAGATAAATAAATAAAACCAACGATACATGAAAAACCACCTCAACATTGCCCCTGAAGTCCTCGCGGCAATTAAGAACAAAAAACCCGTTGTGGCACTCGAATCTACCATCATTTCGCATGGTATGCCTTATCCTCAAAATGTCGAAACAGCCTTAAAAGTGGAGGAAGAAGTCCGCAATAATGGGGCAATTCCTGCCACAATCGGCATCATCAATGGCGTGATGAAAGCGGGTTTGACGATTGATGAAATCGAAATATTGGGCAAACAAGGGCAGGACGTTACCAAAGTCAGTCGCCGCGATTTGCCTATGATTTTAACAAAAAAGATGAATGGCGCGACGACCGTTGCTTCGACCATGATCATTGCAGAACTGGCGGGTATCCGGATATTCGCAACGGGTGGCATTGGCGGCGTGCATAGGGGTGCGGATGTGACGTTTGATATTTCTGCAGATTTGCAGGAATTGAAGCAGACGAGCGTGGCGGTCGTGTGTGCAGGCGCGAAGTCTATCCTCGATATCGAGTTAACTTTGGAATACTTAGAAACGCATGGTGTGCCTGTGATTGGTTATAAAACAAACAATTTTCCTGCTTTTTTCACTCGAAGAAGCGGTTTTGTCGTTGATTATCGCGTGGATACTGAGGGGGAGCTAGCGATGATGTTGAAAACAAAATGGTCTATTCCGTTGCATGGTGGCGTCGTTGTGGCGAATCCTGTGCCACATGAGTTTGAAGCAGACACACGTATGATTGATAAAGCCATCAAAAAATCGTTAGACAGAGCGCATGACCAAGGTATCAAAGGCAAAGCAATTACGCCGTTTCTGCTTGCCGAAATTGAGCGGCGAACTGAGGGATTGAGTTTGAAAACCAATATTCAATTGGTGTTGAATAATGCGGGTTTGGCGGCTCGGGTGGCTCATGCTTATAGCCTTCTTTGAGACAATTTTATTCAATGAAGGGCAAATATTTACTTCATAACAAGAATATTTCTCTTGAAGTTTATTATTTTTGTAAAAAAAATAACTGCTCATGTATAACGATTCTCACCTTGATTATCCATCTGATATGCCATTAGCTGTTCTCTCAACACCAAAAGAGACGAATAAAGAGCCTCGTGTTTACACCTTGCAAGAATATCTGCGTCGTGAAGAAGACAGCAAAGAACTACATGAATATTATAATGGCATTATAACAAAACTACCCATGGCAAGAGGACCACACAATGATATTACCGCTAATATCGTCACCGCATTAAAAATCGCTCTAAGGCACAAAGAAAAAACGTATTATGTGCGGGTTGGACAACAACTCATTTATCTACCCAAACTGAATTTTGGTTTATATCCCGATGCTTTGGTTGTCTCCGACACCCCTCAGTATTTTGATAAAAATGAAGTTTTGTTGATTAATCCGATACTGATTGTAGAGGTTTTGTCGAAAGGCACAAAGAAATATGACCGCACTGAAAAATTTGAAGAATATCGCACGTTGGATAGTTTCAAAGAGTATGTTTTAGTTGACCAAAAACGGTGTCATATTCAAATACGCTATCGCGAAACGCCTGATACATGGCGTTATACAGACATAACAGATATGAATAGTTCTATTT
>JANMJN010001002.1:0-2445 GCA_031371355.1 Saprospiraceae bacterium | reverse complement strand
AAATAGCAATACACTTTATTTTCATTTGTTTCAAAATTTCGCATCCCTGTCTTCTGCCAACCGATACACATATTCCTTCACCCCTTGCGCCCATTCCAAATGATTTTTGTCTCTCGTAAAACGCTCTTTACTGAGGGGTTCGCCAAAAACATAATTGAGCGTTTGATTGCATTGCCGATACATTTCGTCGGCTAAATACAGCATTTCAAGATTGGCTTTGATACCTAATTTTTTACGAATATTGGCTAAATTGTAGAAAAAATGCGAGTTTTCACCGCCGATAAAAGTAGGAATAATCGGTTTATTGTAAGTGATTGCCTTCGTAATAAAACTTTTTTGCCATTCCAAATCACGTACCACGCCTTTTTGTCGCCTTGAAACGAGTCCCGCTGGGAAAAACAAAACGCAATGGTCAGAAGCAAAAACATCGTCCATCAATCTCAGGTTTTCCTTTGGGTTTTTACCATGCTTATTAACGCCGACAAATAATTCGCCAAAACCTTGAAGATTTAACAAAATATCGTTGACAAAAAAGCGCATATCGGGTCGCTTTTGACCCACCACCTTCAAAAATCCAAGGGCATCTAAACCACCCAAAGGATGATTCGCCGCAATGATGCAGCCGCCTGTTGCAGGAATATTTTCTAAACCTGTAAACGTTACTTTTGCACCCATTTCTGTGAAACAGGCTTCAACAAAATCATTATTTCTTAAATGTCCACTGTTTTCAATAAATCTATTGATTTCATCTTCATGGACAATACGTTTTAGGTAATTGAGAACAAAATTGGGTAAGGCTTGCGCCAACGTTTTATTTTTATCTGCAATGACTTTTCGAACATCAATAAATGGTTTCTGATTCATATTTATGCTAATAATTTTTTATTCAAAGTTTTTAAAAACGGTCTGTTTTATACCCTTCCATTCATTTTTCAAAATACTAAAACAGACAGTATCGCGCCTAAATCCATCAGACATCACTGTAAAATGTCTTAAAATGCCTTCTTCAATACCACCAATACCTTTAATAGCTTCACGTGATTGCTGATTGCGGGCATCGGTATGCAGTTCAACACGTTCAAAGTTTAACGTTTCAAAAGCATATTGCATCATCAAAAACTTCATATTGCGATTCAAGCCTGTTCTTTGAAAAGGTTTCCCAATCCACGTTGCACCAATGGCTAATCGTTCATCTTTGTTTGAAACAGCATAAAAACTGGTGCTGCCTGCGTATTGATTAGCTTTTTTGTCGAAAACAGAAAAAGTGTAACGGTCTTGTTTTGTGCGTAATTCGAAGGCATTTTGAATATAAAATGCTAATTTTTCAGGTGTTTCGATGGTTACAGGCGAATACTTTAAAAGGTTGTCGCCCGTAGCTGCTGCCGCTTTAAGGTTTTCAAAATCCATGACGGTCAAAGGTCGCAGCAAAACGCGTTTGTTTTCTAAAACGATATTTTTTGTAAAATCAAAATTCATTGGTTATCACTTTTATGATTGATAGGTTTTCATCTAATAAAACAAAATCTGCTGCGTAACCCTTTTCGATTTTCCCAAATTGGTGCGCCAAACGGACGGCTTTTGCTGGATATAGCGAAGCCATCCGCAAAGCCTCTTCCAAAGGAATACCTGCTTTTTCCACACAATTTTGAACACATTTAACCATCGTTAAAGCCGAACCTGACAATGTACCATCGGCAACAACATATTTTTCACCATCTAAACGATGCGCATATACCCCCTCAGTATTTTCGGTGACAGCATCTGTTATAAGGAATAAACGCTCGCCCAACACTTTTTTAGCAATTCTAATCGCTTCAAAATCAACGTGATAACCATCTGCAACAAGGCTGACTTGCACTTTTGGATGTTCAAATATCGCTCCGACCATACCCGTCGCACGATGTTGCAACGGCGACATCGCATTAAAAAGATGCGTTGCCAAGTGAATACCTTTGTCAAACGCAGTCGTCGCTTCCGTAAAAGTCGCATTGGTGTGACCTGCGGAAACAAGTACGCCATTAGATTGCAGCAAATCAATAACCTCATCACTGCACACTTCGGGTGCAAGTGTCATTATTTTCACGATGCCTTTGCCCTTGTCGAGCCATTTTTTGATGTCTGATACTGAGGGGTGTTGTTGGATATGTTCAATAAGGTGTGCGCCGCGTTTCACTTTATTAATGTAGGGTCCTTCGAGGTGCAAACCCAAAACACCTTTGCAGCCTTGCGCCCAATAATCACGCACCGCTTCAATCGCAGCGAGCATAGTCGTTTCTGAATTGGTGGCAACTGTGGGTAAAAAATGCGTTGCGCCGCCCGAAAGGCAATATTCATAAGTCGCTTTCAAAGCCTTAACCGAAGGAAATTCGCCAAATAAATGCCCATTGCCACCATAAATCTGAATATCCATGAAAGCAGGAGCGAGTAAATGACCGTTTAAGTCAA
>JANMJN010000969.1:0-16412 GCA_031371355.1 Saprospiraceae bacterium | reverse complement strand
TACCTGTCATTCTCCAAGGTATAAACCTCAATAGATTGATTTTTAGGGTCAACTATCCAATATTCAGACACACCAAATCCGCTTCATAGAAAAAGCCTTCTTCGAGTTCCATTTCAAAGAGTTCTTCAACGGTTATTTTGTTTTTAGGAATTACTTCTACCATTTTCGTCGTTTTATAAAATTAAAAAAGCATAAACAATAGTAAGGCTATTTTTTTTATAAAACTACCCCCTCAGTATTTTCACTATTTTTACCCAACTTTTCCTCCAACTAAAGTCGGAGGCTATTTATACTTATCACTTTTCATTTAACACAATGCAACCATTAGCAGAACGAATGCGCCCCCGAAGCCTTGACGAATATATCGGACAAAAACACCTCGTTGGTGAAAATGCTGTCTTGCGCCGCACTGTTGAGTCTGACCGCGTGCCTTCAATGATATTGTGGGGACCGCCAGGTGTGGGCAAAACGACTTTGGCAAATATCATCGCGAGCGTGACAAAACGAGCGTATTTCTCGTTGTCTGCCATTAATTCAGGTGTAAAAGACGTGCGTGACACGATTGAAGAAGCTAAACGGCGACAATTTTTCAATACTGCCAACCCTATTTTGTTTATTGATGAAATCCATAGGTTTTCAAAATCACAACAAGATTCATTGCTCGGTGCTGTTGAAAAAGGCATCGTCACGCTCATCGGTGCGACGACTGAAAACCCTTCTTTTGAGGTCATCCCTGCCCTACTCTCTCGCTGTCAAGTCTATGTTTTGAAAGAATTGGAAAGCGATGATTTGCTCGAATTAGTGCATCGAGCCTTGAAAACCGATGAAGTTTTACAGATAAAAAACATCGTTTTCAAAGAAACAGACGCTTTGTTGTTGCTAAGTGGTGGCGATGCAAGGAAATTATTGAACATTGTAGAATTAATTGCTGAATTTGCACCTGATAGAACATTAAATACTGAGGGGGGCATTAATCAGCCTTATGAGGTTGATAATCAAATCGTTACGAATATTATTCAACAAAACATTGCTCGTTATGACAAGTCAGGCGAACAACATTATGACATCATTTCAGCCTTCATAAAATCCATGCGTGGCAGCGACCCCAATGCCGCCGTTTATTACCTTGCCAGAATGTTAGAAGGCGGCGAAGACGTGCTGTTTATCGCTCGACGCATGATTATTTTGGCATCGGAGGACATTGGTTTGGCAAACCCCAATGCCTTGCTTTTGGCAACGACCACAGCCCAAGCCGTTCATCAAATCGGTATGCCCGAAGCACGTATTATATTGAGTCAATGCGCCATTTACTTAGCCACTTCGCCTAAAAGTAATTCGGCATACATGGCTATTGATGCCGCTATCGCCAAAGTGCGAGCGACTGGCAAGTTGAGTATTCCGCTTCATTTACGCAATGCCCCAACAAGTTTGATGAAAAAAATGGACTATGGCAAAGGCTATCAATATGCACACAACTACACGGGTAACTTCGTTGAGCAAGAGTTTTTGCCCACGGACATCAGTGGCGAGCGATTTTTTGACCCCTCAGTAAATCCGGCTGAAACGCGGATTCGAGAGCAATTGCGGGCGCAATGGAAAGAGAAATATGGGTACTAACGATATAAAATACTTCGTCAAGCCATTCAATTGAAAAATCCAACCTCTTTCGTCAACAAATGAGTTAACTTTGCGTTTTATTTTCACTTTTTATTGAAAGTAAGAATTCTTTCTTTAAAAAAGCTCAACCAATTTTTCATATTAAAACACCTGACAATCAGAGATGAACGAAGTCCTAACATCTAATCCAGAAATATCAGTAGAAAATTTAGCTTTTATCCGTCAATCCGCTCAAGATTTTGCCGAAACGCACATTCGCCCGTACCTTATGGATTGGGATGAATCCCAAGAATTCCCTATGGAAATGATGCACAAAATGGGTGAATACGGCTTTCTCGGCGTTCTTGTTCCAGAAGAATACGGAGGTGCAGGGCTTGACTATCAGGCTTATGTGACCATTATTGTAGAAATTTCGAAGGTCTGCGGTTCGATTGGTTTGTCAGTTGCTGCGCATAACTCCTTGTGTACCAATCATATTTTGACATTTGGCAATGAAGAACAAAAGCAGCGCTGGTTGCCCAAATTGGCGACGGGCGAGTGGATTGGGGCTTGGGGTTTGACGGAAGCCAATACTGGTTCAGATGCGATGCGGATGACATGTACGGCGGTTCAAGACGGTGATTATTGGGTTATCAATGGCGCAAAAAACTGGATTACGCACGGCAAATCAGGTCAAGTTGCGGTTGTTTTAGTCAGAACAGGTGAACTTTTGGACTCAAATGGCATTACGGCATTTGTAGTTGAACGAGGTACTCCAGGATTCTCGGCAGGTAAAAAAGAAAATAAATTGGGTATGCGCGCCAGCGAAACGGCTGAAATGATTTTTGACAATTGTCGCGTTCACAAAAGCCAAATACTCGGAAACTTGGGTGAAGGCTTCAAACAAGCGATGAAAATATTGGACGGTGGGCGTATTTCGATTGCCTCATTGTCGCTCGGTATTGCCAAAGGAGCTTACGAAGCGGCGGTTAAATATGCCAAAGAACGGCATCAATTTGGGCAACCGATTGCCAATTTTCAAGCAATTGGCTTCAAATTAGCGGATATGGCAACACGTATTGAAGCAGCAGAATTGTTGACACGCCAAGCAGCTGATTTGAAAAATGCGAACAAAAAACTGACTAAAGAAGCCGCTATGGCTAAATATTACGCTTCCGAAGTCGCTGTTTGGACGGCGAACGAAGCGGTTCAAGTCTTTGGCGGCTATGGCTATACAAAGGATTTTCCTGTTGAAAAATTCTACCGCGATGCGAAACTGTGTACGATAGGTGAAGGGACGAGTGAAATTCAAAAATTGGTGATTTCGAGGGAAATACTGAGGGGGTAGTTTTTTAAATTTTGAATGTTGCGTGTTAAAGAACAAGCCGATACTGAGGGGTCTCAATATCGGCTTGTTTTTTTGTCATTAATACGGGCTCTAATCATATTTCAAACCTCAATTGCTACCTTTGCCACAGAAGCGAGAAACGAATCTCTCGACGACCTAAAAATAAGTAAAATGACCAAACTAAAAATAGGCGTATTGGGTGCAGGGCATCTCGGCAAAATACATTTGCGCTGTATTCAACAAGCGAGCGAACGATTTGAACTTGTCGGTTTTTTTGATGCAGATGCTGCAAACGCCGCTAAAATTGCAACCGAATTGAACATTCGGGCTTTCGATACAGCTGAATCACTTATTGAGTCCGTCGATGTTGTGGATATTGTTACGCCTACAATTCATCATTTTTCGTTAGCAAAAGCGGCGATATTGAAGGGTCGGCACGTTTTCATCGAGAAGCCGTTGACGCATACCGTTGCAGAAGCCGAAGAGTTGTTGGCGTTGACACATAAACAGGGTATAAAAGTACAAGTCGGTCACGTTGAGCGTTTTAATCCTGCGTTTTTGTCGCTTGGCGATATTTCGATTGAACCATTATTTATTGAAGCGCATCGTTTGGCTACTTTCAATCCGCGTGGAACAGATGTGTCCGTCATACTCGATTTGATGATTCACGATATTGACCTTGTTTTGCATTTGGTTAATTCTGAAGTCAAGGCAATTCATGCTTCAGGCGTCGCTGTTGTCAGTGCTTCGCCTGATATTGCCAATGCCCGCATTGAATTTGAAAACGGCTGTGTGGCAAACTTAACAGCAAGTCGCATGAGTTTAAAACAAATGCGTAAAGTCCGATTTTTTCAACGAGATGCGTATTTAAGTCTCGATTTTTTAGAGAAAAAGGCTCAAATTATTCGCTTGCTTGATAAAAATACTGAGGGGGGGGATTTGATGGAAATGGAGACGGCACGAGGTAAAAAATGGATAGACATTAAGATGCCCGAACCTATAGCTGTCAATGCCATACAATTGGAATTGGAAACTTTTGCAGATAGCATTGTACAAAATACGCCGCCCAAAGTAACGATTGAAGACGGTTATCGCGCCTTAAAAGTAGCCCATCAAATTATTGAAGTGATAGGCGATACAACTTTGTCGTAGAATATAATATGTCGCAAGTTTGAAACGTGAGACATGTTGTGGAAAAATACAATACAATGACTTTCTTAAAAAAAACACTTTCCCTTTTAATCGCAGCTTTTGCATGCCTTTTTTTCAACACTTGTGTGAAAGAAAACGAGGTGCCTGCTTACTTCTATATACCGTCGTTCACGCTGACGACAACATCGGGACAAGGCACGGCAGCGCATAAAATCACGGATGTTTGGGTCTATATTGACGGCAATGTGCAAGGAATTTATCAATTGCCTGCACAATTCCCTGTTGTGGATATTGGTAAACACGACATTCAACTATTCCCTGGGGTGCGCAACAACGGCACCAAATCTAATCCTGTTATATATCCTTTCTTGAACGCTTTTACAAAGACAGTAGATTTGACCTCTGGCAAAATAGATACGGTACGCCCGACGACGACCTATATCAGTGGTACAAACTTTAAGATATTAGAAAATTTTGAAACAGGAAATACCCTTACCGTTGATAGGGACAACACATTAGCGATTCGTTTTGGTCAAGTTGAGAATGGTTTTGAAGGTAAATGTGCAGGTCTAACAATGACCAAAACCAATTCATATTTTGAAAAAGGAATAAGCATAAAAGCGCAATTACCCGATGCTTCGCAAAGTATTTATCTCGAAATGCACTATAAAACGCAGTCGCCGCTTGCTGTCGGTGTTTTTGGTACAAGCGCAACAAATACTATAGGTTTGACAACTTACAAAGTAACGCTCTTCCCAACTGATGTTTGGAATAAAACGTATATAAACTTAACAAATGAAGTTAAAGCCATGCGCCTGACTGATTTTCAAATTGTTTTCAAGAGCCTATTACCTGATTCCATCTCAACGGCGGCCGTTTTGATTGATAATATTAAATTGTTACAACGATAGTAGATGCCAAATTCCAAAATTCTACCCCCTCAGTATTACAGGGAAATTTTGGAATTTTGGAATATAAAATATAAAAAAATGACAAAACAACGCCGTATAGACACCATTGTATATTCTGCCGCTGACTTCTTGACAGCTATGGTGGCTTGGACTTGTTTTTTTCTGTATCGAAAATGGACTGTTGAGGGTGTGAAATGGGGCAGTTTCGATGTATTGGATGATCCTAAATTTGCTGCTGGTGTTATTCTTATTCCCATAGGGTGGATTTTATTTTATGCTATATTTGACAAATATCGTGACATTTACCGCCTTTCACGCTTAACAACAATAGCGCGGACATTCTTTTTGACCTTTTTCGGGGTCTTATTTTTATTTTTTACGCTCATTCTTGACGATTTCGTAACGGGGTATGCATCTTATTATCGCTCCTTTTTGACCCTTTTCATTTTGCATTTTTTTTGGACTGTGACCATTCGGATGATACTTCTGACAAGGGCGAGTCGGCGATTAAAATCAGGAATCATCAGTTATAGGACACTTATTATCGGTGGCGACCACAATGCTTTAGAGCTGTATGAAGAAATCGCAGGACGTGAGAAAAAATTAGGCAATTATTTCGTCGGTTTCGTGGATTCAAATGGCAATTCATCCAATGTTTTAGAACAACACTTAAATAAACTTGGCGATATCAACGATTTATCGAATATCATCAACCAGCAAGGCATTGAAGAAGTCATTGTTGCCATCGAGACAAGTGAGCATGGACGCATGAAGCATATCCTTGATGTGATGTTCGACTTTGGGGACCGCATCCTCATCAAAGTCATTCCAGACATGTACGACATTATGGTTGGCACAGTGAAAATGAATCACTTATACGGTGCCGTTCTCATCGAAATCCGACAAGAACTAATGCCTTATTGGCAACAAGTTGTAAAGCGTTTGATTGATGTTGCAGTCAGTATTTCAGGCATTATTATGCTTTTACCGATTTATGCTTATATCGCTCTGCGTGTCCGTATTTCGTCCAAAGGACCTATCTTTTATTTCCAAGAACGGGTTGGTTTGAACGGTAAACCCTTCAAAATCATTAAGTTTCGTTCCATGTACATCGATGCAGAGGAAGAGGGTCCGATGCTGTCTCGCACAGACGACGAGCGTTGTACGGCTTGGGGTGCGACGATGCGTAAGTGGCGGCTCGATGAATTACCTCAATTCGTCAACGTCTTGATTGGCGAAATGTCTTTGGTTGGTCCTCGTCCAGAACGACAATTTTATATTACCCAAATCACAGCGCGTGCGCCGCATTTTCGACATTTGTTGAAAGTACGTCCGGGCATTACGTCATGGGGGCAGGTGAAATACGGGTATGCTTCGACAGTAGATGAAATGATACAGCGTTTGAAATTTGATATTTTATACATCGAAAACATGTCGCTTTCGCTCGATTTCAAGATTTTGTTCTATACAATTGTTGTATTGATGCAAGGGCGGGGAAAGTGAAAAATGACAAAAATTCATCATTTATATTTGACCATTTATATTTCCATTTTATGCTTGCAAAACGAATTATTCCTTGCCTTGATATTAAAGACGGGCGCACCGTTAAGGGTATTAATTTTGAAAATCTTAGAGACGCTGGCGACGCCGTTGAACTCGGATTATGGTATTCCGAACATGGCGCAGACGAACTCGTTTTTCTTGATATCACAGCAACGGTTGAACAACGTAAAACTTTCGCTGCTCTCGTTACACGTATTGCACAGAACCTGAATATACCTTTTACCGTCGGCGGTGGCATTTCGTCGGTGGCTGATGTATCACGTCTTTTGGAGGCAGGTGCGGATAAGGTTTCTGTCAATTCGGCAGCTGTTCGCCGTCCTGAATTGATTAATGAAATAGCACAAGCCTTTGGTTCTCAATGTCTTGTAGTGGCTATTGATGCTAAAATTACTGAGGGGGGGGATTGGAAAGTATATTTAAATGGCGGACGCATTCCGACAGAAATAGACCTTTTTGATTGGGCAAAAGAAGTTACTGCGCGCGGCGCTGGTGAAATACTTTTCACATCTATGAATCACGATGGTACAAAACAAGGCTTCGCAAATGAAGCATTAGCTCAGATGTCAAAATCGGTTACAATTCCTGTCATTGCATCGGGTGGTGCAGGCAATATGGAGCATTTTTATGATACATTTACTGAGGGGTATGCAGATGCGGCTTTGGCAGCGAGTATTTTTCACTTCAAAGAAATTGGGATTTTGGACTTGAAAAGTTATTTGAAGGAGAAGGGGATTGCGGTGCGGGTTTAAGGTTATGGAGTCGAAAAGTTAGCATCTTTTTCCAATTTCGCTTATATTTGCTAAATAATCGAATCTATTTATTGCAAAAATAAAAACATACAAGAACAATGACAGCCATAGCCGTAGCAGAAAAAAGACTGAATATCAGCGAATTTCTCGACTTAGATGTTGAGGAAGGCTATATCTATGAACTAATAAATGGTATAGTTATGAGAAGAACTTCCCCCGATTTGATTCATCAAGACGCATCAATGATGCTTTCTACTTTGTTGAATTCGTTTATTCTAACCAAAAAATTGGGTAAATTGTACGCTGCACCCACAGACGTGTATCTGACCGAATTTGATTTGGTCGTTCCTGATTTAACCTTTGTTGCTGTTGGCAATCCTTCTGTTTTAGAAGGCAGTCGTTGCGTGCAGGGCATACCCGATTTAATCATCGAAATTCTTTCAAAAGGCACCCAAAGCATTGATAGAGGTAAAAAAATGAAGCAATACCAAGCCAATAAAGTCCTTGAATATTGGATAGTTGACCCACGTTTGCAATCAATTGAAGTGTATGAATGGCGCGAAACAGGCTATGAATTGGTGTCTTATGCCGAAGAAGAAGGGGACATTGTTTCGAGTGTTTTGGCAGAATTTAAGTTGGAAGTAAAGGGTGTATTTTTTTAAAATCAATTTTTAGCAAATAAAAAACGGGATGCCGCTTACAAGACATCCCGTTTTTTGTGGAAGGGACAAGGATGGGGATCGAACCCACGACCTTCGGAACCACAATCCGACGCTCTAACCGACTGAGCTACCAAGTCCATATTGGTTATTAGTTACTGGTTATTAGTAAATTAGTTATATCAAAACCAAATTTACTAATAACCAGTAACTAATAACCAAGAAGCGGAGGCTCAGGGATTCGAACCCCGGGTACCCTCACAGGTACGGCAGTTTTCAAGACTGCTGCAATCGACCGCTCTGCCAAGCCTCCGTTTTTTTATACTTTGAAACCCCCTTTGGTGTTTCGCGGGGCAAAGATAAGTGGGTTTTTATAATTTCAAAACGTTTGGTTTTATTTTTTATAAAATTATAAAAGACTAACTGGGTGATTTAAACGCACGTTTGAAATCACACTTTCTATTTTCAGTACTTTATAAAACATAAAGCATTGTAAATCAATATCTTAAAAATTTATCATTCACTTAAAGCACGTGAATTTTATTTTTTACCTTCAAGCTGTTGCCCAAAAAGTATCGCAGTTTCATATCCAACTGTCCGCCCAACGATTTACCCACAACACCAAACAGCCCAAAAACACCCAGTTCAAAGTTATCTTTTGATTTTTGCCAACCCAAAAGAGCATTCAATTGCATATAGCGAGTCGAACCGTTGCCAAGTACATTCATATCGCTACTGATTTGATTTAATAAGCCGATCGTTTTGGGGTCAATATTACTGTTCGCCAAAAGCATTTCAGATTTTTGATTGTCAAAACAAAACTCTCCTCCATAACTTAATCCAGAATCTTCATATGTTTTGAACCCTCTAATACGTGCGCTGAACGATTCAGGATACGGATAAGTCTTACCACCCACTGCGGCAGTCCCTCGTAAACGAAAAGAATTGCTGATATCCTGACTTGTCCCCGCTGCAATAAGAACATGAAATTCATCAAATAGAATCCGATACCCGATATTAATTTTGGGCGCAATTGTCCGGGATTGTACGCGCTTCGGCAAAACTGTATTGGGATTGCCTCCACTCATTGTAATTAATTCTGAAATAGCACCTAAGGCAGGCGATTCTTTGACTTTGAAAGCCAATACTTGAGCATTGGCACCGACTTCAATAAAAAACTGAGCTTGAACGGACTGTAATAGACAGCCCATTAGGACGATCGTAAAGATTTTTTTCATAGAGTTTGTCATACGTTTAGACCAGCATCTCCGTGTTCGGGAGGCGATGAGGCGATGGTGAAAAAGGAATTTTCAGCAGAATAAGAAATTGGAAGTGTTGGTCTAAAATTGGTGTATGCTTCGTTATCGTTTGTCTTTTAAAGGTCACAAAGTAGGCATTATTTCTCAATGACAAAAAAAATTACTTTGTTTAAAAATAAATTATGAATACAAATTATCCACATAAGATAAATAACATGAAAAAGTATAAAATATCAAAAAATACTGAGGGGGCGTAATGGTAAAAAAAAAGATTTAAGAAATTTTAAAAAATTCCTTAAATCTTTGACTGTCAAATTTATATACATGAAATAATATATAAAATACAAATCACTGGTTAACCCTTAGGCGTTCAACTACTTTTTTTCTATCGTAACGAACAGGCTTAGAAGTCAGCTTATATCGGTTAATTATTTCAGCTAACTTGTAGTCATACATTTTATCTGTTGCATAGCCGCTTTTTTGTAAGCGATACAACCAACACTCTATGTCATTAGCACCGCATGAAAGGCATTTGTTGTACCTGTCATTATCCAGAAAAAATTTAATATGCCGTTTGAACGAGGCTTCGAATGAGGCGTGATGCTCAAAAGTTTCATCTTTTCTGTCGTCCGTAAAGTACCCATGATTACATCCCTCTTTTTGACATCTACCACCATTACATTTTATCCCAAACAGGTTGTTGAGTGCTATAGCTAAGCGTGACCGACCGCCACGGCTTTCTAAAATTCCTTGCGCCATCGTAATTGAGTAAGGCACACCGTACCTTTCTCCATCGAGGGCTGCATCATCATACAAGTCAACAAACTCTTCATTTGACGTTATCGTAACCCGTTTAGGCTCCCCTTTGGGGCGAGGGGACGTTTTGATTCGTGGCTTTTTATATTCTTCACTTTCAAATTCTTCGTTCGATACACGATGATAAACCTCGTTATTATAAACAAATGAATTACTTTTGAAGAAATCGAGGTCTATTTCATCAAAATCAACGACATCCATTTTGAATGTGGTTTCAACGATTCCTTTTCCGACCTTTTCAACTGAATCTTTTTTGGACGCAATTGGCACAAATTGACCGTTTTCATACTTCACGGTCATTTCTTGTTTCTCGAAAACCGGCACCGGTGCTTCTACAGCCTTGGGAATGACCCGATTTTTCATAGATAACAAGGTAGGTGAGATTGGTTTTTCTTTCTTAAAAATTGTGTCAACATCAATATTAAAAGCATTATAAACAACCTTAGGTCGGTCTTTCTCAAAAATGGCATCCCATCCTTCAATGGCAGCATCTACAACTACGTCAATGAGGTCTTTCTCGATCTTGCCGCTTTTATTTTGAATATTTTGCGGCTGATAATGAACCGCATATTTACCCGATGTATCTAAAAATATTTCATCAGGATTGTTAATGTGTTTTTGAGCAGGTAAGGTTACCACAAGGCATAGCAATAGCAGAGCTGTAAACAGCCATTTTATGTGTTTTTCCATAATGTATAAATTGAATTTTTAAATAAAATTGTTCATAAATATTTTAAAATAAATATATTATACGTATTAAATACCTCTTAAGTATCCGATACGTAAAGTGGGTATAAATGGTCAATAACTATAAGTTAACATAGGGATTTTATCCAATTGAGCCATCTTTTCTGTAACCAGTTTTTGAAATAGAACATTGTCATCTTCTGTAAAATAGCGTTCTGTCAAAGGGTCAATAGCTTTGCCTTGTTTCCAAAGTCGAAAACAAACGTGTGGACCTGTTGTTAGACCCGATGTACCGATATAACCTATGATTTGCTTTTTTTTGACTGTAATACCTCGTTCAATACCTTCTGCAAAACGACTCATATGCAAATATTCAGTTTCATAAGGTGGGCTATGTTTTATTTTAACATATCGCCCATTCCCCAAACGGTATTTTGCTTCTTCTACCACCCCGTCAGCTATCGACATAATCGGCGTACCCCGTGGGGCAGCATAATCCGTTCCGAGATGTGGACGGCGATAACCCAAAATAGGATGTTTCCGATGCCAACTAAATCGAGACGTTATTGTACTGTTTATTACAGGTTCACTCAGAAAACCACCCCGCATAGGCAAGCCTTCTTTGTCATACCAGCCGCCGGCTATACCGTTGTTGTAATAAAAAACATAGACCGGTTCTCGAATACATTCGCCTTTGAAATAAACACATGTTAGTTTTTCTATACCTCCTGATTGCCCTTCAACCAACTCTACTTCCCAAATCAATTTATATTCATCACCGTTGTCACATTGTTTTATATCTATTTTATTTTTCAAAGCTTCTTGTACCATGCCAATTAACGTATGGCTGAAGCCACCTTCAACAAGCGTATTATATAGGGTTTTTCGGAGCATTCCACCCGTCTGAAATTGACGTACAGAGACTTCTCGTTTGACCTCTTTTACTGAGGGGGTCGCCAAATCGAAAACGAAATACCGTTTTGGGTCTGGTTCAATAACCAAATAGGATGCACCATTTTGAAAACCTTTGCTTATCAAAGTCGTGTAAGGTTTGCCTATTTGTATTTTTTCAAAATCACAACTCGATTTAACGACTGCCAAAAGACTATCCGTTTGACGATAAGTCAAACCCAATTTTATGAGGATGGAATAAACGGCATCGCCTTTTTTCATTTCACTTTCGTTCACATGATAGTCTTTATAACTGAAACCGTATTTGACTTGATGTTGTAAAATGGTTTCTTTCCTTTTGACATAAGCCAAACTACAAATAACAACAACGGATATACCAATAAAATTTGTAGCGAGTGATTGCCTTTTTAATAACTGCCAAAACGCCGCAAAATGAGAGAAAAACACTTCTTTTTTGCGCCAAAAATGCTTTTTTACTGAGGGGGCATAAACCGCTAATTTGTTGTTGATAGGCACCAAAACGGGTAATAATATCGCCTTACTATGACTGGAAATCACACCAATTCTATTGTTGATTGGTACTAAAACTGGAGATAATGACTTGGCACTGTACGTCATCAATTTTCCTATTTTACTATTAATAGGGGTTAAAATAGGTGACAGCATTGTTTGCCATCGAATCAATAACTGTATTATTTTAAGACGAACATAGTTCAAAAAAGGGCGCAAATGGGTTCTAATTCGGGTAAAAATCAGCGCCATTTTATATCGAACATGCCATAAAAGTGGCAATAACGTTGCTTTTACATGGGTTGCAAGTATCCCAACCGTATCGCGTAAGAGCCATAAGGTGGGCGTCATTTTCCCCCTCAACGATATCCAAAATGATATGAGCCACGGTTTCCAATCCTCGCGCCATGAGGTTAGAATCCTTGAGGAGGTTTTGAAAAAGGCGTAAAAAGTGTATCCTTTTTTCGAGAAAAAAGGGTTGAAAAAATGCCCCAAAACAGATGATTTGTTCTTGTTTTTCGACTTTGAAAACGACGCGTTTGAGACTACGCTGGGCTTAGTCAATCTGAAAACATTCATGATCGTTCGGTTTACAGAGAAGCCCTTCTAAAAAATAGGCTCCTATCGTTTTGAAAAAATAAGGGTTCTAAGAGTTTGGTTTGGTGTAAGTTTTGTCAAACTGGATTGTTTGAAGTATATTTTAGTGTATTCAGAGCATAAGGAGTGTGTCGTGAATTTGACAAATCACGATACATAACACAATAAAAATGAATCAATTATCTAATGTCGAAACATCATGAACTGATGAACTTTTGGGCAAATACGCTCCAGAGTGTTCATCGTTAGGCGGTCAATTTCAGGAGTGACACGTTTCAAATAATCCTGTGTGGCATTTTTAATACAGCGTTCACTTTGTTCAATTGCCGTTGTTTTGTCTTCTGCCAATCGGCGAGCCGTTTCAGGTGCCAATTGGCTTGGCATCATATCTATTTTTTCTACCATTGTCACCAAACCGGTCATACAACCACACATATCACGGGCATAACGCTCTGGCAAAGGTAAATTTTCGTTTGTGGAAGCCAAATAAACACCTTTCGCAGTGACCTTCACTTGTGGATTACGCGTGAAATAAAATTCAGATTCTAATGATGAATTTTCCCAAGGAATTTGCTCGCCATCACTGATTTCTTTAACCTGCGTGCGAACTTTTTTGAACACTTGTTCTATCGTCAAATCGGGAATATGAATCGCTTTTATCAACTCTTGCGTGTAAAGCCCATTCAGACCATCACCATCAAGAGCCACACTTCCGGGCGATGTTGAGTAAGCAATCAAAGTGCCAACGGGCGCTTCGACGGCAGCCAAACCGGATAAATCGCGGCGCGAAACAGAACCGTTGTCAAACCGAAAAGGGTTGTTACGACACGCATCAAGAACAACGATATTCATCTTGTTATGTGCTTCATTAAGCGTTTCCAATATCGAATCGAGTGTAATACATACCTCCTCTGCCTCGTCCGCATCTGCAAAATCAATGGCATCAGTCGGCATCAAAAAATTGCGGCCGTCAATTTGCATCCCATGGCCTGCATAGAAAAAAAGCCCAACTGTATGCTCAGGGTCTTTACTCAAATCTCTGCCATACACATTCAAAACACGTTGAAAATCAGCGCGATTGACATTTTCAAACTGATGCACTTCAAAGCCCAAATCTTTTAGATTATGCCCTAAATCGGAGGCATCGTTGACGGGATTAAAGAGGATGCTGCTGTCCTCATAAACGGCATTGCCGATGAGATAAGCAATTCGTCGCAACTCCGGTTGCGCCTGTAACACTTGAATAACAAAAAGGAAAACAACAGTCCAAAGTTTGTTCGTTTTTTTCATACTTTAAAGTTCGGTTCGTGTAGTTGACTGATAGTCAAAATATTAAGACAGAATACAGGGGTTTAGGTCAAAAGATACCCCTCAGTATTTTTCTCTCTTTTTTAGTTTTAAAAAAAATTAATTAAACGATTTTGGTAAGAATTGGCTGTTGTAAATAGGTTTTCGTTGACGACTTTTAAATGAGTATTTTTATTTAATTGATAAAAAGATAATCGTCAAATGTACTTTACTTAACGTCTATCATTTGTTCTATGCAACTATGATGCGTAGTTCATTAATTTTCCATACAAAGGTGATATTTTTTTTTGGAAATTGGTTCAGCAAATCGAATATTTGGGCAATATGTTTACCCAAATATCAAAATGCTTAATGAAAGTTGTTACCAAAAAAATCATTGACCTGCGGAGGTCAATTTAGTTACATTCATTTTGTAATTACGACCAATTGGTATTTCTTTGTCCTTGATTTTCACTGTATTAGCCCCCAAAGCAGCTATTTTATCCACAGCGACAATAAACGATTTATGCACCCTTAGAAACTTATCTTCGGGCAGCTTTTCTTCCAAATAACTGATGCGTTGGTAAGTAATAAGCGATTCTTTATCTGTTTTGATGCGCACATAATCTTTTAGGCTTTCAATGTAGAGTATGTCTTTTAGGAAAACCTTTTTCATCTCTCTATTGACTTTGAAGTACTTATACGCTTGTTCGTAACTGTCGCCTACTGAGGGGGGAACTTCAATCGGCATAGATTTACGCAGATGAAATTTATTAACGGCTTTCATAAAACGTTCCTGCGTAATCGGTTTTAACAAAAAATCTAAGACATCGAATTCGTAACCATCGAGGGCATACTCACGGTAAGCCGTTGTAATGACCACATAGGGTTTCGTTGGTAAATTTCGGAGCAATTCCCAACCCGTCATGCGAGGCATATGGATGTCTAAAAAAAGGAGGTCAATCGGTTCGCGCTGCAAAATGGAGAAAGCTTCGATGGCATTGCCACAAGTACCCACCAGCTCCAATTCAGGTGTTTTAGCGATATGCGTGGAAACCAGTTCGGCTGCCAGAGGTTCATCGTCAACAACAAGACATTTTATTTTCATAGCAAAAGTTGTTTTGAATAAATAAGTGTTTGATTTTTAATATATATTTGTTTGCAAAGCACTGTCTTAGTTCTATTTAGAATTTCAAAAATACAAATAAATTCTTGAAGGCGAAAAACGTTTGACTTGTTAATTCAATTTTTTCTTTTGGTCTGTTCATTTCTCTACTGGGTATCCCCCCCTCAGTAATCGTGTCAAAATTGATTTTTAACGTAGCTAAATATGAACAATCATCATTCATCATCTTCAATTCATGCCTATTAGGATATAATATTTCAAGGCGACGTTTCAAGTTTTCTAAACCTAAGCCATTACCAAAACCATTGGAGACACTTTTTTCTTTAATAATACTATTTTCTATTTTAAAAACTAAAGTATTCTTTTTGAGCGATATATCTATATGTATCCAAGAGTCTTCAACGGCATTGCTAACACCGTGTTTAAAGGCATTTTCGACCAATGGCAGAAATAACAAGGGCGTGACATTTACACCTCGAACATTGTTAAAGACATTTAATTGTACATCAAGTCGCTCGCCATAACGGATTTTCTCAAGATTGATATAATTTTGTACATAATCTATCTCTTTTTCAATCTCAATGAATTGCTTTTTTGTATCGTACAACATATAGCTCAATAAAGCCGACAATCGGTAAATCATATCGCTGGTTTGAGGTGATTTTTTCAGCGACAACATGTATATATTGTTCAAAGTATTGAAAATGAAATGAGGTTGCACTTGCGATTTCAGCAACGACAATTCGGCAGCCACTTTTTCTTTCATCAGCTCTTCATTGATGTGGCGTTGTTCTGCCCATTTCTTTACAAAGTAAATCATCGCACCCAAACCAACAAACAAATGAACATTGACGGAATCTATGGTGATTTTTGGTAAAAAAAACAAGTTCGTTGCCTTTGTTGGATAAAGCACCTTCATGACCATATAAAAATTCACAATTCGGCGCAAAAAACCAAAAACAATAAAACTTAACCCTAAGGTAAGCGCAAACAAAGCATATTTTTTTTTCAATAAAAAACGCTCAACAGTGACAAAAATATTGAAATATGTGGCAACCATGATGATAGGCACATTTAATATTGCTGCATTGAAAGCCGCTTGATAACAATCATGGATGCTGCTACTGGGGAGCCACTCATACAAAAAAAGGCAGACCCAAAAAATGAGATGCCAACCGATGGTTTTAAGATTGATATTGAACATGATACATCTGTTAATAAATGAGAGAAATACTGAGGG
>JANMJN010000956.1:0-11422 GCA_031371355.1 Saprospiraceae bacterium | reverse complement strand
GAATAGTTCAGGAATACATTGAAAACCGCCCATATTTTCGTCCATTTGGTCAGCCAAAGCCAGAACGCCTTGTACATTTTGCGGTTTCGTTTCGGGGTCATAATCCCAATGGATAAAACCTTTGTATTCAAAACCGGGACGCAACGGAAAATTCAGATTCGCACGGTCAATCGTCACCCAGAGCTTTTCTGTTCCCCAAATATCTACAAAAGCATCATAAACACGTTGCATTTGGCGGTTATTCCACAAATATTGGTTGTTATAAACTTCAACCATGCCCGTATTGGTCAATTCTTTCATTTTCATTTCAGCACGTGGCGGAGCATACCATGTTTCGGCGTCTTTGGGGTCTTTTCCTTCAAATTCCCATAAAAAAGCGGCGGTTGCCAAGGCTTGTTCACGTGAAACAGCATTTTTAATAATCACATAGCCGTTTTCAAGCCAAAATTGCCAGTCGGCTTCGCTTAAAACGCGCAAAGGTTGCCCATCGGCGAGATTTGTACGCAACATCACTTTGCTGCTTGTGGCAGTTGAAGGATTGCCTGGGATGTCGGTGTGATTATTATTTGGCATCATCGTAGGTGCCATGGTTGGTATCATAGTCTCATTATTTTGTTCCATATTCTTGTTGTTTTAATATTAACTGACATAATTAGGATTGACAATTCATTGATTCTACGTCAATAATAGCTATTTTTTGAATAATTTTAACTTTATCAGAAAAAAAAGTAAGATAAGGTCAGAACCTGCAGATGACTCTTACCTCTTAAATTTGCCCCCCCTCAGTAAAAAGCTATGATTTTTGACATTTCTCCTTAATTTTGTCTTTTAATTAATTTTCAAACACATAGCCATATAGGACACATAAGTTTCTTGATTTACAATTATTTATTAATAAAACTATGTGTCTTATATGACTATGTGTTAAACTAAAAAACAGCTGTCCTGCAAACGGCGTAGTTTAACAAATATGAAAAAAGCAAGCCTGCACAATCGGGTGGACAGAGAAGTATTGAAAAAACAGCTTCTCGAAAGTACGGAACCACGTACCACCATTTCATTTTACAAGTATCACCACATCGCTGACCCGCAAACCTTCCGCAATGAGTTGTATTTGACGCTCGACAAAATAGGTACAAAAGGCAGAATTTATGTCGCTACTGAGGGGGTCAATGCACAGATTTCTATTCCAACCGCACAAGCCGAATTGTTCAAAGAAACGCTGTATGCGATTCCGTTTTTGAACGGTATTCGCTTGAATTATGCCGTTGACGACGACGGAAAATCGTTTTATAAACTCATTATCAAAGTCCGTCCTAAGATTGTCGCCGATGGTTTGGACGATTCGACTTTTGACCCTGCGGATACAGGCGTACACCTCAATGCAGAAGAATTTAACAGCTTGACCGATGACCCTGATACGATTTTGGTGGATATGAGGAATCATTACGAATCGGAAGTTGGTCATTTCAAAGGCGCTATTTTACCAGAAGTAGAGACTTTCAGAGAGGAATTGGACATGGTTGACGGCATGTTGCGCGGCAACGAAGGTAAAAACCTCGTCATGTACTGCACCGGCGGCATTCGTTGCGAAAAGGCGAGCGCCTGGTTCAAGCATCAAGGTTTTAAAAATGTTTTTCAACTCGACGGCGGCATCATTCAATATGCACGACAAGTGCGTGAGGAGAATTTGCCCAATAAATTCATCGGCGTCAACTTCGTTTTTGATGAACGATTGGGTGAGCGCATTTCAGAAGATATTGTAGCGACTTGTCATCAATGCGGCACGTCTTGCGATGCCCATAAAAACTGTGCAAATGATGCTTGCCACTTACTTTTCATCCAATGTCCGAACTGTGAAACCACGTTTGAATCTTGTTGTTCTGAAAAATGTCGTGATTTTACGCATTTACCTAAGGAGGAACAGTTGGTTTTGAGAAAAACAGCGGAGTTTAATGGGACGCGGTTTGGGAAAGGACGGTATAAGGCGCATCATAATACTGAGGGGTTGTTGAAATGATTTGGGGTTTAGATTTAGGAAATTTTAAAAATTTCCTAAATCTTTTTACTTTTGTTTATAAGTCATTAAAAATCAAAAGAATAGGAAAATGGAACAAGAAGAATCCGCATATATCACTTCAGTGCATTTGAAAGGTTACAAAAGTATCCGCGATGTGTCTGTGACTTTGAATAAAGGTCTGAATATTCTTATTGGTGCGAATGGGAGTGGGAAAACTAATTTTTTGGAGTTTTTGGATGCGGCTTATCGGAGTGATTATGATGTATTATTGAACGGACGAAAGTTTGAAGTTGAAATTCATAGTAAACGGTTCTCTGTAAATTTGTCTGGTGAAAGAATTTTCACAAATCAGTTTAAAGATAGAGCATATCGGATTGAAAGAAAATTTAAAAATAGCAGTAAAATTTATTTCTTGAATGAAGATAAAAAATTGGTCAAAACGGAGACTACTGGTAATTTGTTAGATAGTTTTGATATTTATCAATTTGATGCTTTTTTTGGAGTTTCTTCTTCTATTCTATACTTGACATTTGAAAACCCCTTAACATCCCTTTTAAATAAAAAACTTAATTTAGAAGTAAATATTGCAAATACTGGAAGTAATATTGACAAGTATGCTTTGACAACGAATATTAAGGCAAATAACCAAAGTGCTGTTTTCTTAAATCAAATTTTTGAAACCAATTATATTCCAATTGAAGAAAGTAAACCTATAAATACAATCTTAAATGAAATTCTTGAGAACGAATTCTTCGAAATAAATTCTTTGATTCAGCATTTAAAACAGTTTACTCCAATTAAAAACATCAAAATAGATTGGACTTTATCTCGTTCAACTATTTTGGAAGAAGATGATATTTTTGCATCTGCTCTAATCGAAGGCATAGACTTCCAATTCTACGTCAATAACGAATGGGTAAATTGGACACAATTATCGGACGGAACAAAACGCCTATTTTATCTTATCGGAAGTGTCACTTATACAAAAGAGACTGAAATCATTTTAATAGAAGAACCTGAACTCGGCGTTCATCCCTATCAATTGTCTTTATTGATGAATTTTCTAAAAGCACAGAGCCGACATAAACAAATCATCATATCCACACATTCGCCACAAGTGTTAAATTGTTTGGGAGAAGATGAATTAGACCGCATAATTGTCGCAAGGCATGAAGGGAAAGCAGGAACGAAATTGTATCATTTATCAGAAGAAGAAAAAGGTTTTGCTGCTGAATTCATGAAAAACGAAGCATTTTTAAGCGATTATTGGATGTTATCTGGATTTATGAACGAAGGAATAACAGAAAATTTATGATAAGAATTGGTATAGTTGGAGAGAACTTCCAAAATGATGCTCGTGCATTTAAAGCCTTTTTGACCCCTCAGTATGAAGGTCAAATTACATTTGTAGCTATTGGTAATACATTGAATGGTAAAATTTTTGCAACTCAAAAAGTGCTTAGTACGATTCCTACTTTGGTGAAAGTAAATAAACTTGATGCTGTATTATTTATGTGCGACCTTGACAATGAATCCAAAAAAAGAGAGCGTCATCAATGGTTTGCAACGATTCAAAAAGGGATTAATTTTAAAAGTATTCTTTTCCTTGCTGTTAAAGAGTTAGAAGCCTTGATATTAGCAGATATAGAAACGTTTAACAAAATGTACGGCGTTTCTATCCAATATCCAAAGAATCCAAAATTTGAAGAAAAACCAAAAGAGTTTTTAATGGGAAAAACTGAAAAACCGAAAGCAAAACGGCAATATGACGAACCAGATGCTTTAGAAATTTTCACAGAACTTCGTTTCGACATTGTTTATAAAAAACACAAAGACGAAGACAGCTTTCAAGCCTTTATTGATCATTTTGAAAAGCAATTCAATATAAATCCAACGACAAAAGATAGGCTAAAAACAACAAGAGGCAAAGGACGATAATACGCTCTTTGCCTCTTGTTGTTTGCCCTTTTTACTGAGGGGGTACTAAAACCGCTGCATTATCACTCGATTACCACCACCGCCACGCTGTCCACCGCCGCCCATCATCGGGTTGATATTATAAGTGAACGTCAACATCGCATAACGACCGAGAGAGCTGGTGACTTCGTTCAAAATATAGTTCACATCTGCCGAGCGTGTGATTCCTGTGTTGCGGTTTAAGATGTCAAAAATGGCGAATTTCAATTCCCCTTTATTTTGCTTAAACATATATTTTGACAACGATGCGCCCCAGATTGGAATCCCTTTCGTTGTGCCAAACGTTTGTCCTGTAATGATAGAGTAATCAAAATCGGTACTCAATCTAAAGCCCAAAGGCAAACGGTAGTTGGCTTCAACATCGTAAGTATAGTTGTAATACAATTGATTTTGGTTCGTATTCAAGGAATAAGTTGTCTTATTGCTTTGAATGCGTCCATTGAAATTAACATCAAATGAGTCTTTGATATTGACACTTAGGCGTAAACCAAGGCTTAGTCCTGTCCGATTCGTTACGTTTTCAACCCCGTTGATAAAGGCGATACCTTGTCCGATATTCGCGTTTGTCGTCACATTCATCCGCAATACTTGTTTGTAAAGGGGCATACCGAAACCGAAGAAGCCAAAGCCTTGCTTGTCATTTTTGACATTTATCGGCGTTGTTTCACGACGGAAAGAGGCATCAACGGTCTGCATAGACGATATCTTGTCCGTTGTATAAGTATAATTGAAATTACCAAAGAACATGTGGAAATTGGACTGATTGAACCGATTGAAGTTGACCGAAAAACGGTTGTTGTATTCAGGTCTCAACGCGGGATTACCGACGTAAATATTCAATGGATCGGTATTGTCCCGAATCGGTTGCAATTGATCAATTGAAGGCTCTCTGACACTTGTTTCGTAGGCAAAACGCATACTTTTTCCTTGAATAGGGTTGTAATCAAAGCGCACAGTTGGCAAAATGAAATTGTAATGAACGGGTTCAAAGGTTGTTCCTTTTGAAATAAACTCTCCTTTCAAAGTTGAATATTGGTATTGCAAGCCTGTCGCCAAGTTCCATTCCTTGCGATTGATGCGATAAGTCAATCCCGTTTTATTGTAAATATAATCGTTGTTGTATTTATTACTCAATGTCGCGTTGTATTTTCTTTCGCCATTTTTCAGGTCATACACTTCGCGGTCAGCATTGTTTGATGTGGTCGAAAAGTTGTAATTCGCTTCCAAATATTGGCGATTGCCGAGTGGTTCTGTGAAAGAGAGCGTTGTACCGTAGTTGTCCCGCTTGTTGATGCGGTCGTCGCTTTGGTTGATGGAGTCAATTCTTGTCGTACCTATTGAACCAACGTTAAAGTACTTATTTTCTGAATTCAAGATGCCGTTGCGATCGCTTTGGTTGACATTATAGAAGATATTCGCGGACATCGTGCGTCCTTTTTTCACAAAACGGCGGCGCAACAAAAAGCTGTTTTGCATACTCAAACCCGACCCCTCAGTAATATTGGCTTGGTTACTACTCGTTTGCGGGGTATCATCGCTTTTCAGGTTATCCGTTAAGGAAGTTGAATTTGAAAAGTTTTTTGTAGCTGATAAAACAGAAGTGAGTTTAAAAGATGTAAATGTGTCAATCTTTTGATCAAGCGTAATATTCACCCGATGGTTTTGATTTTCTGTCCTTGAATCTGACGTTGAATGGGTTTTGAAAGTGCCGTTTGTCAAGAAATTTTCACGGTCAGAGACTTTGGTTTGGTTGTTAATCACATCGTTGTAAAAATAACTAAGATTCAACTCCGTCTTAGGTGTAAACTGATTATTGAAATTCAAACCACCCGACAAAGCAGATTGTAGTCCTTTGTTGTTACCAAAATCAAGCGGCACACTTTGCGAGCCATCAAATTGCAAACGCACACCGCCGCCGCCACCACCTGTTCCACGTTGCATCCGTTGTGTTGTGCCTGTAAAACCCATATAATCGTCAACAGAAAAGCCTGTTTTATTGATATTATTGCCCAAACCCAAGACAGATATTTGCTGCTTTTTTGAGAATTTATTGATAGAAAACTTTGCGAGATAACGCGGATCGGTTACATCTTTAGCTGCACCCGCACCAGCCGTTGCGTTGCCAAAAGTGCCTTTCGAGTAGTCGGCTTTGAGGGTTAGGTCTATTGTTTTTTCGCGTTCACCGTCGTCAATGCCAGAAAAATCGGTTTGGTCGCTTTTTTTATCATACACTTTTACCTTATCAATGGCATTGGCGGGTAGGTTTTGCAAAGCCACTTTGGGGTCTTTGCCAAAGAACTTCTTACCGTTCACATAGACCTGTTTCACCGTTTCGCCCATTGCTGTTACCGTGCCGTCTTTGGCAACCTCAACGCCCGGGAGTTTCTTAATCAAATCCTCTGCGACGGCATTGGGCTGCACTTTGAAGGACGAAGCGTTAAACTCAGTTGTGTCGCCATTGATTTTCACAGGGTCTTTATAGCCTGTGACGAGGGCTGCATCGAGCAATTTACTGAGGGGGGTCATGCGAATGCCTCCGAGGTCAACGATGCCCGCGGCATTGGGTTTGACATCTTTTTTGATGTCTTGAAAATAGGCTTCATAGCCGACAAAAGTCACTTTCAAGAGATAATTTGAAGAAGGGGACACATTTTTCAAGGTAAAAACACCTTTATCTGACGTGCGACCGAAAGAAGCGAGCGATGAATCGGTTGCTGATAGCAACAAAACGGTTGCATTTAGCATCGCTTGACCGTTGCTATCAGCAATAGTACCTGTAATGGTAAACTTTTGAGCCGATATTTGGGTAAACCCAAAAGACAAAATAAGGGAGAAGACTGTAAAAAGCTTTTTCATTCCGTAAAATTATAGATTGTTGATGTAGGAGACTGATTTTAGCATGCAATTTAACCATAAAGCATTTTAGCTATTTGAACTTGGCGACAAAAGTACGCATTGTGGCGACGATAAGCCGTTAATCGAAGTTGATGGATTGTTAATTTAGGTTAAACCTTGCTTCTATTGTTTCTTACCTCGACATCCGAAATCCCCTAAAAATACTGAGGGGGGGGTATAACATCCTTTTATCACTAAAAGCAGCACCTTATAATTCATTCAAATTAATCCATCATTTTAAACGAAATACAAGCATTAAAACATAATTTTACGAACACAACAAGGCTTTACATTTTGATAGCCTTTCATAAAACGATATTCACCATCAACTTTAATCTTGTGATTCATGAAAACAACAGCTCCTTCTTTGCGCTATCCGTGGTATGTAGTCTCGATTCTCATGGTCGCTTACATCTCTTCTTTTATTGACCGTCAGGTATTGGCATTGCTTGTTGAACCCATCAAACGAGATTTTGGTATCAGCGACACTCAAGTGGGGCTGCTCATCGGTTTCAGTTTTGCCATCTTTTACACCTTTTTAGGCTTGCCTATTGGTTGGTTGGCAGATAGACGCAGCCGAAAGTTGATTATTGTCATCGGTATTACGGTTTGGAGCATTATGACTGCCCTCTGCGGGTTGGCAAATACGTACTGGTTGTTATTTTTCTGTCGCATGGGTGTCGGTGTCGGTGAAGCTGCATTGTCGCCTTCCGCTTATTCGATTATTACGGACTATTTTCCTAAAAACAAATTAGGCACTGCGCTCGGTTTGTACAATATGGGCGTTTATCTCGGTTCGGGTTTGTCCATTCTCTTAGTCGCTTTGATTATTAAGTTGGTCAGTGTTGGCGGTCTTTGGGAATTACCGATTATCGGTTCTGTACGTCCGTGGCAAACGATTTTCTTTATGGTCGGCTTGCCTGGGTTGTTGATTGTCGCCATCATTGCGGCAACGGTTCGTGAACCTATTCGCAAAGGAACAGGGCAGGCGGTTGCCAGTGGTTCTGACATACGAAAATACTTTCAAGACAACCGTCAAGCCATCCTCAGTTTAAATGTCGGTATCGCACTGATGGCAACGGCGAGTTATGGCGCAACGTCGTGGACAACGTCTTCGCTGATACGCCTATATGGTATGACGGCAAGTCAAGCGGGTGTACTGTTTGGCGGATTAGTGACTGTTTTTTCAACTTTGGGTGTCATTACTGGTGGACGTTATGCCGATTTTCTATCAAAGAGTGGGGTAGTGGACGCTAAAATGCGTGTACCCGTTCAAGGCATGACAGCATCAACTCTTGGCGCGTTGGCGATGCTGATAACACTTTTGATATATGGCAAACCACCGCTCGAATTAATCATCGTTTTGATTTCTTTTTTTTGCTTTACCAGTTCACTGCCTTATGGTGCGGCAACGGCGGCTTTGCAAGAAATCATTCCTGCCAATATGCGGGGTACATTTTCCGCTTTTTATCTCTTTGTCATCAACCTCATTGGCTTAGGCTGCGGTCCTTTATTGGTTGGTCTCATCAATGATCGGGTTTTTGGTACGCCGCAAACTATTATGTTGTCCATGTCCATATCACTGTCAGTGAGTTCGTGTTTGTCCGCCATTATACTGTATCGTGGTTTAAAAGCTTTTGCAGTAACGGCACAAGCGCTTGACAAAGCAAACAAGCCCATTGTTATGCTATAAGTACACCCCAAATTGGACGCTCCTTGCGCTATCATTCAAAAATTTTAAAACTCAGTAAGATGCCGAAACTATCAACAAACATTCAATTCTTAGACTTTTCTGATTACGGACGACCTATGGCTGTTTGGATAGCTCGTAAACTCAAAAACACACCTGCCACACCCATCCATGTCACCTTTTCCTTTGCAGTTTCGGGACTTCTGGCTATTATGTGCCTTTTGAATCGGTATTTCTGTGCAGCTGGTTTCTTTTTGATTCTAAAATCCATTCTTGATGCGGCTGACGGGGAGCTGTCGAGAGTTAAAAACACACCTTCTTATTCAGGTCGTTATTTGGATTCTAATTTTGATTTCATCCTAAACCTATTATTTCTCATAACGATTGGTTATATTACTGAGGGGTCTTGGTTTTATACATTTTTCGCCTTTTTCTGTATTCAATTACAAGGAACGCTTTACAATTATTACTACGTTATAGTCAGAAATAACTACAATGGCAGCGACAAAACGAGTCGGATTATTGAAGACAAAGCACCCAAAGCCTTTGAAAACGAAAGCCAAACAATAGTCAATGTCTTATACTTTTTTTATACTTTTTTCTACGGCGTTTTTGATAAAATTATCTACACCCTTGACAAAGAGGCTGTTCATACCCATCATTTTCCGAATTGGTTTATGAGTCTTATTTCTATTTATGGCTTGGGTTTTCAGCTTTTAATTATGTCTGTTATGTTGGCTTTCGATTGGATAGATTATATCATTCCGTTTTTTATTTATTACTCTGTCTTGCTCGTTGTTTTTATTACCATTAGGAAGCGTTTTGTTCAGTAATTCTAAAGTAGAAAAGCCTTTTGAAGTGTTCTCACTCAAAAGGCTTTTTCCATGTAAAATACTGAGGGGGAGTGTTCTACTACGAATGCATTAGTTTTTAACAAACTTCGTAATATACGTTTCATTATTCAAAGTAGCAGAAACAAAATAAACGCCATTTGAAAGGTTTGACACGTCAATATCTCGGTTGTATGTCCCTGTGTTCTGTGTATGGATTAGCTGTCCATTAATATGATAAATTTTGATGTCGGAAATGGCATCGTTGTCAGCTTGTAAAATCAATCTATCTTTAACAGGATTCGGATAAACGGCAAAACCTTGTTTTGAAGCATTATCAACCGTTATGGTTTTAGAATATTCGAATGAGCCATCCTGACTGACTTGTTTAAGCCGATAATAATTCACACCTTTTACGGGAAGTTCGTCAATGTATTGATACGTATTTGTGGCAGCTTTTTTATTTACATCGTTGCTTTTAACAATACCGATGGTTGCAAAATCATTATCCTTTGTCCGTCTTTCGACCTCAAAATATTTACTATTCGTTTCCGTCCCTGTTTCCCATTTAACCAGAACTTTATCGTCGGTTTTAACGCCTGTCAAAGCCATATATTGGACAGGTAAAATGGCAGATGATGTTGTTATCTGAAAAATTAAATCCACTGATGTACTGTAAGTTGTTAGTGAACTTGTCGTCACAGCCGTACCAAGAGCCAATTGAAAGTTGGCCGTTCCATCAAATGCTTTAAGTTTTAAATCAACATTATCATTTGACTCCAAGGTAAAATAGTATTTAATGATGTTTTGAATACCCGTCGGAATAATGACAGGTTTGGGTGTTATTGAAGTCGTTAAATCAATTTGTGTGGGTACGTTTTGTCCTTTAATCGTAATGTTATTTTGAATAAAGACTATCGTCGTCCCCGTGACTCTTTGTTCCCAAACCCTCAGCGTTACATTCGGGATATCCGCCGCCGCACCTGAGGTAACAGTAATCTGTTCTATTGTTGCAATGCAATCAGGAATAAAGGATTGACCAGTGTAAATACCGGCAACTTCGTGATTAGTCGTACTGGCTTCAGACAGCGATAAAATGCATTGAGCATGAACGAGGTGTGTGAAAAATAAGCTTGCCATTAGCAAACAGAGTGTGGTTACTTGTTTCATGAGTGTTGTTTTAAAGTGTAAAAGAAGAATGTGTTTTGAGGGCTGGAAATCTTACGTAGATAAATTTTATGTAGAGGAATAATAACGTAAACTGTAAAAAGCGTTCTTGTAAAGACTACAATTGAATGCAAAATAATCATACCTGTTTTTTGTTGGTTAAGATGTAGCGCTTATGCCTCATTTTGAGGAAAATTTATGTGAATACACCCCAAAATGTTAAACAACAGCCCCAGTGTTGGGCAATACATGCCGGTTGCCAACTCATCAATCATCCAGATGGTAGCAGTTTGGAATTGTCTTTGGAGTGGTTCAAACAAACACCTTTTAGCGATTACTATATTCCGGGCATTGTTCTGTTCATAGCCAATGGTTTGTTGAGTTTGCTTGTTTTTAATACCCAATATTTTAATTTTCGGTATTTTCCGCAACTTGTTGTCTTTCAAGGTGCTGTACTGACGGGGTGGATAGTCATACAAATGGGACTGATGCAAACCGTTCATGTTTTGCAAATTGTTTTAGGTGGGGTAGGTATCGCATTGATGTTGGTGGGGTCTTTACTGATAAAAGAGAATCGTGTCAAGTCATAGAAAGAAAGGGTAATTGTCTTTTTTAGACCCCCCTCAGTATATTTCCCTTCAAAACCGCACTTTCTCCTTTTTTTTACTTTTAAAAGGGATGCCAAAACCTAAAAAAGGTAAAGGTGTTATAAAACCAGAACCATAATCAAAGACATTAGGATATATAACGCCAAGATTAAACGCCGCCTTGGCGTTCATAAAACGAAAACCTGAAACGCCTAATATATGACCCTGCAATATGTAATTCTCCGTTATCAAACTC
>JANMJN010000941.1:0-6104 GCA_031371355.1 Saprospiraceae bacterium | reverse complement strand
TTTGAAAATTTCAAACCCACCGAATTGTTCATAAATCATATGCGCATCGCCAACCCGTTGACGCAGACGAGCAAGACCGCGAAAACGTTGCTCAACCAAAGCAAAGACTTCATCTTCGGAATGATGTTCCAAATCATCGAGTAGCTCGGTGATACTGCCGAAGCAAGCGAAACCGGCATTGCGCGTGCTCGCACCCGTAGGCATAGCTCCTCGCTCAATGACAGCAATGCGCAATGCCGCATCACGTTCACGCAAGGATAGGGCGGTAGATAAACCAACGATGCCACTGCCGATGATAGCGACATCAATATTGTTAAAAAAGCTATTGCGCTCCCAAAAGCTTAGAGTAGTTGGAAAATTCATGATATTCGAGCTTATTATTATAAAATTATTTTTGCACAAAAATAGACGACCCCTCAGTAAAACAACATTTTTAAAACAAAACTTCTATGAAAAGGACTGATTAATCTAATTCATGTGTTTTAGAAAACCGTCTCATCTGAATTTTGTTACCTTTGCGGCGTTTTAAGACATTTTTGAAAAAAATTTAAAATTTACATAATCACTAATCATCCATTTCTATGAGTTTAGCCATGTTGGGGCAATTCATTTTGAGTTTGTCTCTTTTAATAGTTTTACATGAGTGTGGACATTTTTTTCCAGCTCGTTGGTTCAATACCCGTGTTGAAAAATTTTATTTGTTTTTTGATCCTTGGTTTTCTATTTTCAAAAAGAAAATTGGTGATACAGAATATGGTATCGGCTGGTTGCCATTGGGCGGCTATGTCAAAATCAGTGGTATGGTGGACGAAAGTATGGACACCGAAGCCCTCAAACAACCTGCTCAACCGTGGGAATTTCGCTCGAAAAAAGCTTGGCAACGCCTAATCATTATGATTGGCGGCGTTACGGTCAATATTATCCTTGGTTTTCTCATTTTTGGTTTGATGGCTTGGCACTATGGTGAGGACTATTTGCCCGCTTCGAGTGTCAAAGACGGTATTCAAGTCGATTCATTGGGTTTAGAGTTGGGTTTGAAATCAGGGGATAAAATTATCAGCGTCGGTGGTAAGCCTTTTGAGAAGTTTGACGATCGTGTCGTTTTGCGTGGTATCGTTTTCGATGGCTCGCGGACGATGGAAGTTGAGCGTAATGGTCAAAAAATGATAATCAATATTCCGGCTGATGCGGTTAATACCTTGACAAAGTTTGGAAATAAAGACAAATCCTTGTTTTATCCGCGTGTACCATTTGTTGTTGGCGAAGTCGTTAAAGATGCACCTGCAGAAAAAGGCGGTTTGAAAGTCGGTGACCAAATCTTATCCCTTAATGGTCAAGAGATGGTCTATTTGCATCGTTACGAAGCTTTCATCAACGAATTGAAAGATAAAAAAAATATGCCGCTTGACCTCAAAATACTGAGGGGTAAAGATACGGTCGTGTTAAAGTTTTCGACAAATGAAGATGCTAAAATTGGACTGCGTCCTGAAACGGATTATGCAAAATTAGGTTTTACTTTAGAGCATAACTCATATACACTCGCACAGGCTTTGCCGATGGGTGTGACACACGGAACGGACTTTTTGGTCAACCAAATCAAAGCCTTTGGTAAAATGTTTAAAGGTGAAATCAAAGCGAAAGAGAGCGTTGGCGGTTTCAAATCTATTGCCCAAATGTTTGGGAAAACATGGGATTGGCAACGATTTTGGCTGATGACGGCAAGCTTATCCTTGATTTTGGGCTTTATGAACCTTTTGCCGATACCTGCACTCGATGGTGGTTATGTTGTTTTTCTGCTTTGGGAAGTGTTTACAGGCAAACGTGTGAGCGATCAATTTATGGAAAAAGCAGTGACATTCGGGTTTATGCTGTTATTGGCATTAATTGTTGTTATCAATTTCTGGGATTTTATTCGTTGAGAAATTTGATGCAAAAAATTAAATAAAAGATAGGGGAAATATTACCTTTGCCGCCGAAATTGTCGGTTAAATGCTGATGGAGTATTTCAAGTTAAGAAAAATCAAAAAATTTATTTAAAAAAATTTTTACAAGAATCATGGCAACTATTGCAGAAAAAGTCACGAAAATAATCGTGGACAAATTAGGTGTTGACGAATCAGAAGTGACACCTGAAGCAAGTTTCACTCAAGACTTGGGTGCAGACTCTCTCGATACCGTAGAATTGATTATGGAATTTGAAAAAGAATTCAATCTCTCTATTCCGGACGAACAAGCTGAACAAATAACCACAGTCGGTCAGGCGATAACCTATTTGGAAAAAGAGGCAAAATAATGCCGAACCATTAGGCAGCTTAAATCTGTATCAACATCCACAAATTGAATGGTTTTACCTTCGGTTTGTGGATTTTTTTTGAATCAGAACTTCATTCAGCAAAAACAATAATTAGAAAAATGAGTTTTGTGTTCGATTTTTTTTCGAAAGGTTATTGCCATATGGGATTTAACCTTTATTAAGGTCATTTTTTTTAAGATTTAACTTCTTTTAACCGCTAAAGGATACGAATCACCGTTTGTTTTTTCAATATTTTTTTAGCTTTGCTGCCGTTTTGCAGAAAGATTCTGAACCCCCTCAGTCATTTTACGTAAATGATGCATTATGAATGATAAATGACGAAATATTTATCATTCATAATGCATCATTTAAATTTTATCATTCATAGTTCATCATTTATCATTCATATTTTAATAATGAATTCATACAAAAAAGGAACAAATCTCGTCGGCTGGCTCACGTTTGCCATCACAGCAACCGTTATGTGTATGTCGGTAGAACGGACAGGTAGTCTTTGGGACTGCGGTGAATTCGTTGCGGGATGTTACAAACTTCAAGTCGTCCACCCACCGGGCGCACCTTTATTCTTGATGATTGGCAAGCTGGCAACGGTTATTGGTGAGATGTTTTCAAAGGACCCCTCAGTAATTGCCTTTTCTGTTAACCTTATGTCAGGTATTTGTACCGCTTTGGCAGCCATGTTTGTCTGTTGGACGACGATGATTTTAGGCAAAATCGCCTTGACAGGTCGTGAAGAAGAACCAGACAGTTCACAGTTTATCGCCTTAGCAGGTGCAGGTTTGGTTTCAGGTTTGTGTACGGCGTTCGCTTCTTCTATCTGGTTTTCAGCTGTTGAAGGAGAGGTTTATGCCATGTCAACGATGTTTACTGCCTTGACTTTGTGGGCGATGATAAAATGGTACAACCAACCCGACACGCACGAAGCGGATCGTTGGATGCTTGTTTCTGTTTATGCAGCAGCCCTCAGTATAGGAGTCCACTTATTGAGTTTGTTAACCTTTCCAGCGTTGGCTTTGTTCTATTACTTCAAAAAAACAGAGAAACCTACTTGGAAAGGGATGATTATTGCCGGTGTTCTCGGCGTTTTGTCCATCACTGTTCTACAATCACTCATTATTACAGGCATTCCTGAATTGTGGGGTATGCTCGAAATCTTCTGCGTCAATTCATTGGGTTTGCCTTTTACGATTCCAAGTTTGATATTGACTTTGGGTATTATTGGCGGTTTGACCTATTTTGGTCTGCGTTTGGCGCACCGTCGTTCAAATGCAACTTTGCAAAATATCGTCTTAGGTTTGGCATTTTCAGCCATTGGTTTTTCATCTATCGGTATGGTTTTGTTGCGAGCAAACGCCAATCCACCGATTAATATGAACAACCCGAGTGACCCGATTCGCGTTATTCCTTACCTCAATCGTGAGCAATACGGTGAGCGTCCGTTGCTTTTTGGTCCTCAATTTAATGCAAAACCAAGTGGTCAAGAAACAGCTGACCGTTACGGACGTGTCGGTGACGAATACAAAGTCGTTGACCGCAAGACAGATTATACATTTGACCCTGCGGACAAAGTGTTTTTCCCACGCATGGGTCACTATGAAAGCGACCGTTCACCCTATTATAAAATTTGGATGGACGTGCCGCAACAACAAGAAATAGGTAGTGACCGTCCGAATACATTTGACAACTGGTCGTTTTTCTTCCGCTATCAAGTCGGATGGATGTATGTGCGTTACTTTATGTGGAATTTTGCGGGACGACAAAACTTCGACCAAGGTTTCGGCGGTTGGGACAAATCAAAAGGCAACTGGGAGTCTGGCATTACGTTCTTAGATAAATGGCGGCTTTTTGATTATAAAGACGCACCAAGTTGGCTGAAAGATGATGCTTCGCGCAACCATTATTTTCTTTTGCCTTTGCTGTTCGGTTTGTTTGGTTTAGTATGGCATTATGGTAAACGCCGCTATGATATGATGGGACTTTTAGCCCTGTTCATCATCACGGGTATTGGCATTATTGTCTATACGAATGAGCCACCCAATGAGCCGCGTGAACGCGACTATGTTATTGTTGGTTCGATTTTTACTTTTGCGATTTGGATAGGCATGGGGGTACTGGCGGTCTTTGATTTGCTGCGAGACTTCAAGCTGTCTTCAAAATTGGCTGCTCCATTAGCGAGTGCGCTCGTTCTTGTTGCACCTATATTGATGGGTACGCAAAACTTTGACGACCATAGCCGCGCAAAACACACTGCATCAAGGGATTATGCTAATAATTTCTTACAATCTGTTGATAAAAACGCTATCATTTTCACGTATGGCGACAACGATACTTATCCGCTTTGGTATGCTCAAGAGGTGGAAGGTATCCGTCGGGACGTGCGTGTGGTCAACTTATCATTGATTGCCGTGGATTGGTATATTGACGGCTTGCGCCGAAAAGTAAACGAATCGCCTGCCGTTAAAATGGCTGTACCTCAAGCAGCTGTAAGAGGTATGTTGCGAAATCAGTTGCCGATTCAAAATGGTGAAAATGAAATGAGTATCACCGATTTGATGAAGTTTTTAGGTGAAAACCACCCTGTGCCAACGCAAGGCTATACTTTCGAGTCCTATGCGCCAACGCATAAGATTTTCATTCCGATTGATAAAGCATTGGCTCTGAAAAATGGCATCATTTCGCCACAAGACACTGCTTTAGACAAAGTGTCGTTTACTTTGCCAGGTAATTATATCATCAAAGACGATTTAGCTGTTTTAGACATCATTGCCAACAACGCCAACGAGCGTCCGATTTATTGGGCGGTTACTTGCCGTCCTGAAAAAATGGAAGGGCTTGATGACTATATGCAGCTTGAAGGTTTGGCAACCCGCTTCATTCCTATTAAGTCACAAAGTGAGCGTTCTTTTGGCATCATCGGCAATGGTCGTGTTGCAACGGATACAGTGTTTAATCGCATCATAAATAAGTTCCGTTGGGGTAATTTTGATAAAGAAAAGACTTTTGTCTCTAAATACTATCAACCAAGCGTACAAACGACTCAGTTTGTCATCCTTCGTTCTGCTATGGAAATGGTGCGTAAAGGGGATAAAGAAAAAGCGGCGTTATTGGTTGACAAGATGTTCGAAGCTTTTCCGAATAATAACTTCCCTTATGGTTCGCAAACGATGTACTTCCTCGACGCATACATCCAAGCTGGTGCGTATGACAAAGCGAAAAAGCATATCAATATCTTAGCGGACAATTTGGCGGCAAACCTTAAATTCTACAACTCTTTAAGTCAAGAAGATCGCAGTGGTTCTTTTGGACAAGACTATCAAAGCGATATGCAGACCAAAGAGCAACTTATCGCCCTTGTCACTCGAGCAGGTGATACGGCTTTCAAAGATGAATTGGAGAAAAAATTTGGTGCTTATAAATTACAGCCAGGGTTGAAATAGAGCACCCCTCAGTATTTTTAATAAAAAAAACGCCTTGTTCCGATTGTTACGGAATGAGGCGTTTTTATTAATGCCGTTCTTATCTTATTTACTACCTTTATCCACTCGACTTAGGATTTTAGGTTGTTAAAGGACATTCCGCTCCAAAACGTCATTTAAAATATTAAAACAATGAAAAATAATGAACAATTTGAGTTTGAATATGAATTGGATGGGCACGAGTTCATCGAATTGAATATTTTGTTGAAAACATTGGGCGTGGTTCATTCAAGTGGCGAAGCCGATGCGCGCATAACGAAGGGCAAAGTAACCGTCAATGACACCATTGAAACCCAAAAACGGTATAAAGTACG
>JANMJN010000938.1:0-5544 GCA_031371355.1 Saprospiraceae bacterium | reverse complement strand
ATCACACAGAAGGCATTCATGTTGCAAACGTTCGTAGTCGTGCAAATGCAAATCACCTGCTTTTGCATCGCATATTTCAGGAGCTACATGACTGTGTTCGACCACAATATGCCATTCCTTTGCACAAAATGCAACGAATATTAGCAAGGCAAGTAGCAAGCCTTTTGCCTTGAAAGCGATATTTTTTTTGTGCTTTTTCACATGTAACTACTTGAATACGAATAGTTTGTATTCCATATTTTTAAAAAGAAAACAAAGATACATCCAATAGTTTGGTTGTTTGAAGCAAGACTGTTTTATTTGTCCTAAAACACAGACTTTAAGACAAGTTAAAGAAAACGCTGTATGAACGCTTTAAAGAAATTAGGTTTTCCAGAAAATACTAAACTATTGATTATTCATGCCGATGATGCGGGTTTGGCACATGCTGAAAATCAAGCAACGATGCAAGCATTGGCAAAAGGATTGGTCAATTCAACCAGTATTATGATGCCTTGTCCTTGGTTTTACGAAATGTTGGAATTTTCAAAACACAATATAGCTTATGATTATGGCATCCATTTGACACTGACGTGTGAATGGAAATATTATAAATGGCAACCTGTGTTGCCGATTTCAGAAGTACCGAGTTTGGTTGATGACAATGGTTTTATGCACAGCAGCAGAAATGCGTTTAAAGAAACGGCTATTCTTGAAGATGTCAGAAAAGAGTTGCATGCTCAAATAGAAAAAGCGTTGAAATATGGTTTAAAACCCAGTCATTTAGACGTACACATGTACACATTGGGTTTAAAACCCGAATTTTTAGCTTTGTATAGAGAATTGGGACAGATTTTCAAATTACCAATATTATTGAATAAAAAAATCATAGAATCCTTTGGTATCAACGCCGATGATTGTCTGTTAGAAGATGATTTATGCGTTGACAATCTATTTTTTGGGGATTATAAAGATTTTGAGCACGGCGAATTGGCGGCGTATTATGCAAATGTATTAGAAAATTTACCCACAGGCTTAAATGAAATTCTGATTCATCCTGCATTTAACAGTAGAGAAATGCGCGGAATCACTATCGAACACCCAAATTTCGGCGCAGAATGGCGGCAAATTGACTACGATTATTTCACCAGCGTAGAATGTCGTTCAATATTAGAGAAAAATAATATCCAATTGATTACATGGCGAATGATAAAGGATATTTTATATGGTGTGTTGTAGAAATCACCCCTCAGTAATTGAAGGAAAAAACCGAAACGAGTCAAACAAAAGTAATAAATAAACGTTTAGGGACTGCAAAACAGCCCGAAGTTTTAGGGCTTTTCTTTTAACTTTGCGCATTACTTCACCTTATAAAAACAAATTTAATGAAAAGGTTTATTGTATTCTTAGCTATTTTGTCAACCCTTCCAACCCTTTCTGCACAAGGTATTACCTTTGAAAAAGAAGAAACAGCTTGGGCTGATGTTTTGAAAAAAGCCAAATCCGAAAACAAAATCGTCTTCGTAGATGCCTACACGACTTGGTGCGGTCCCTGCAAAGTGATGTCAAAAACCATCTTTCCACAAAAAGAAGTCGGCGATGTTTTCAATGCCCGTTTTGTCAGTGCAAAAATTGACATGGAAAAAGGAGAAGGTCTTGAAATTGCTAAAAAATATGAGGTTAGAGCCTATCCAACCTATATTTTTGTGAATGGCGATGGCGAATTGGTGCATCGCAGCTTAGGCAGTATGCCCGCCGAAAAATTCATCGCTGTTGGAGAAGCTGCTTCTGACCCAGAACGCCAGTTTTATTCGCTCAAAAAGAAATATGTGAGTGGAGAACGTTCTGCCGATTTCTTGAAGAATTTTGCTTTTGCCTGTGAAAGTGCTCAAGAAACAGCTTTGATTCCCAAAGTTGTTGATGCTTATTTAGCGACGCAAAAGGATTGGTTGACTAAAGATAATATGAAATTTATTTTAAACTTCGGCACGAATATCCAAAGCCCGATGTTTGCTTTTATGGTCAAAAATCAAGATGCTTTTGAAAAGGAATTAGAGAAAAAAGACTTCAAAGCACAAATTGACCAGATGGCGTTTATGGGGGTTGCGAATGCAACTTATAATCGTATGAAAGGAGAATTTGATTTTGTAAAAGCAAAAGAATTGGGTGAGAAATACCTCTCTAAAGACATGCTTGCCAAGACTTTGAGTAACTTGACTTTGACGCAATTTCAGATGAAAAATGATATGCCCAACTATTTATCTCAAGCGATTACGCATTTTGAAAAATATCCATCTGAAAGTGCACAAGATTTGAATCAAGTTGCTTGGGCTTTTTATGAAAATTCAACAGACAAAGCGCAATTGCAAAAAGCCTTAGTTTGGTCTTTAAAATCCGTCGAAATTGATGACCAATTTGCTTTTAATGATACCGCAGCAGCCCTTTATTTCAAATTAGGTGATAAACAAAATGCTAAAAAGTATGCTGAAAAAGCCATTAAACAAGCCAAAGAAACGGGACAAGACGCAACTGAAACTGAAGCACTTTTGAAGAAAATTGAAGCAATGTAATGGTGAATGGTGAATGGTGAATAATTTAATGGTGATACCATTCACCATTCACCATTAAATTATTCACCATTCGCCATTACTTTTCGGTACATATACTCCACTTTTGCTCTCGCCCACGGTGTTTTTCGGAGAAATACAAGACTCGATTTGATGCTTGGTTCATCTATGAAACATCTAATTTTTATGCGTTTCGCCATCTTTTCCCATCCTACTTTTTCAACCAATTCTGTTAAAATAGCTTCTAAGGTTTTGCCGTGTAATGGGTCTTTGGTTTCAATATCTGCCATATTCCTTAATCTTTTACAAATTTAATTCTTGAAATGCCCCCCTCAGTATTTTCCACTTCCAAGATATAAATACCTGATGTCAAGTCATTTAAAGATATACTTTTTTGATAGGATTTTTGAACCAAAACGCCATGGAAATTATAAATTTTAACTGTTGTTAAGTCATCTAATCCATCAATTACCAAAACATCTTTTGCTGGATTTGGATAAACTTTCAACTTGATATTTTTATCTTTTTGAACAACTGCTACAGTTTTTGAATATTTGTATTGCCCATCATTATCCACCTGTTTCAAACGATAATAAACTATTTTATCGGTTGACATGGGTGTATCGTCATAAATATAATCTAATTTTTGATTTGAATGTCCTGCCGCTTTAACCTGTCCAATCGTTGAAAACTTAGTGCCTTCTGTACTTTTTTCAATAGAAAAATACGCTGAATTAAGTTCTGTAGTCGTTGTCCATGCTAATCTAACAATTTGATTATCAAGTCTATGCGCATCGAATGACAAAAGCTCGACTGGTATAATAGGCACATTTGGCAAATTGAATTTAGCCATGACTGGATAGTGGTCTGTTGTTTTTGTCGCATAACTTGTAATATAAGTTTGCGGTGAACCGACTCTGGCAGTCAGAAATGCACTACTCATTTCATTAGAACCGATGATGTGGTCAATCATATCTGTAAAGCCTGTTGTGCTTTTTGCACCTGCATTACTGAGGGGTAGCGTAAACAAGCTGTACCGCGTTGGGTCATTGATGTAAGCATTATATGTACTCGTATTGGTCGGAACAAAGGAGACCGTTTCGTCCAAATCATCATTAAAATCACCAGACATGATGTACGGTAGATTCGGATATGTGGCATCTAAAATTGTTTTTAGCTTTTCAACATCATATTTTCGCATATTATACACCTCTTGTGCATCATTAGCACTCGTATTCGCTCTTCCATGAATGCCTACAAAACCCATAAATCGAGTCGTACCGTTGATGGTCACATTAGCCGTCATCAAATAGGGCAAGCGACCCGAAGCCCAAAAACGGGTGCGAGTATTCGGATAATCAGGCAATAAAGTTGTATCATTTTTGAATTCTGACAATAGAGGTGTAGTAGTTACATTGCTGAAAACAGCGTTTTTATACACAAAACACAAACGTTGACCATAAGCGTCTGCAATCGGTGTGTTGCTATAACTGTACTCAAATGAACATTTGCATGAATAACCGGGCAAAGATGCAACCATTGACTTAAAGCCAACGGAATCTGACACTTCCTCAAATTGATAGATATCAGCATTTATTGTATTCATAACTGTTTTGATATTAGCCATTTGTAGCGCATTGTCACTCGGTCCCAAAGTTGGGTGACCAAACCACTCTATATTCCATGTAACGATGTCCAATGAATTAGCATCTTCAAAGGTCGCATCTGTCACTCCAGCACCTGTTATAATAAAATCTGAAGTTGACCGAGGATACAATTGCAACGATGTATTATAAACACCAGAAATACCTGTGACATGACCCGTTGCTGATTGAATTGCTGAACCGACTATATTGTTTGAAAAAGGGGTAGTTGTACTCAATATACGGACAGGCAAAAGCCCAAAGGCATAGTTTGTATTGGCGGCATAATTACCACCTGTACCAGGAAAAGATATGTTTTGAATCGTCACCAATTCGCCTTCGTGAGCAGCCATTTCTGCTTGGGTAATGACTATTGGAGTTGGGAGATACTGAGGGGTAGTTATTTTATTCATGCTTAATATGGTTATTTGGTCAAGTCCACTAAATGATGAGCGATAACCAAAAATTTCTACGGAATCGCCTAATTGCAAGCCATAATCAACGCCAATATTTGCTGAACCACTATAAACGGAAATGCCTCCCGTATTGTCTTGAATAAAAATTTGATTGGGACCAAATTCAGTTGCCACCGTCACACGTCCGCCTGTGAAAACATTTGTACCGTTGTTGTATGATCTGATAGTGGCTATACTTGTACGAGTCGGTTGCGTAATCACACTGCCACTCATCGCTATGTTTTTTGTGGGTACGCCAGGGCTTGTCAATGCGATATTGCCATTAAAATTACCTGCGGAAGCACCTGTTAATCTGACATAAATGACTTTTGATGTGACACGTCCACCAGACGGTGCAAACACTAATGAAGATGTATAACCACTTGATTCGATAAGACTTATCTCATATCCTGCCGGCGGTGTGACGGTTAAATTACCAGTCAAAACAAAACCAGATACGATAAAACTCTTAGCTGCTGAGGGGGCGCCTGTTAAAATAGTTGTAAAGGAAATTGAGGATTTTGAAGCGACAATGACGGGATTTGAGACATCATACATACTGCCATCCAGCGTCAAATTATCCAGTCGCCAAGTACCTGCTGAACTCGATGCACCATAGGCATATAGCCGAAATGTGACGCTCGATGTAATATTTTGAAAATTAATCCCCAATTCTACGACTTGAGAGGTCGCTGGAAATGTAGCAGATGTTGTACCCGGTGAAGGCGCATTTAAGTCACTTACGAAACCATCAAGGCTTGAACGTAAGACCCAACTCGTTGGACCCGTTCCTGATTTTTGGTCAAAAAAACTAACACTGTTGACGGACATTGCATAGTTGGCATTGGGCGAGATAGTGAATTGCAGATATTTTCCTGCATTGATGGATGCACTGTTGAA
>JANMJN010000926.1:0-5128 GCA_031371355.1 Saprospiraceae bacterium | reverse complement strand
TGAACGCCCAAAACGGACTTTCAATTCTGATGACCGTCCAAAACGCGATTTCAACTCGGATGACCGTCCAAAACGGACTTTCAATTCTGATGACCGTCCAAAACGCGATTTCAACTCGGATGACCGCCCAAAACGGACTTTTAATTCTGACGACCGCCCGAAACGCGATTTCAACTCGGATGACCGCCCAAAACGGACATTTAATTCTGACGACCGTTCGAAACCTTATGATGCGTCGCGAGATACAGACCGCACTAAACGCACTTTCAACGCGGAAGAACGCCCTAAACGTTTTGATGGATCAAGAGACAATGACCGTCTGAATCGTACTGTCGATTCTGATGACCGTCCAAAGCGTTCAGAAAAACCCGTTAGAGAAACACGTCCGAGAACTAAAAGCTCTGGTGAAAAGCCTACTTCTACGTTTAAACCTAACGAAAAAGGCGTTTTCAAGCCTCATATTGGAAAAGTTACTCCTTCGGATGATGACGATACACGTCTGAATAAATACGTTGCTATGTGTGGTGTTGCGGCACGACGTAAGGCAGGAGAGATGATTTTGGCAGGTGAAATAACGGTCAATGGTAAAGTCGTCAATGAACCAGGCTGCCGTGTTTTGCCTACTGATGTGGTCAAATACAAAGGAAAAGAGATCAAACCTGTCGAGCAAAAAATCTATCTTTTGATGAATAAACCAAAAGATACGATTACGACAGTGAGCGATGAGCGCGGTAGAAAAACAGTGCTTGACATGATAAAACGCACTGTAAAAGAACGTATTTTCCCTGTTGGTCGACTGGATCGTGATACTACGGGCTTGCTGTTATTGACAAATGATGGTGATTTAGCTCAAAAGATGTCGCATCCAAGTTATCTCATCAAAAAGCTTTATCATGTTGTTTTAGATAAACCATTGACCAAAAGTGACCTTGAAGGCATCGCCAAAGGCGTCGATTTGGAAGACGGTGTGGCAGAAATTGATGGCATCCAATATGTGAGTGGTGCAACTAAAAACGAAGTGATGATTGAAATTCACATCGGTAAAAACCGCATCGTCCGTCGCATTTTTGAGCATTTAGGCTATCAAGTGACGCGTCTTGACCGTGTTTTTTATGGTGGTTTGACGAAAAAAGACTTGCCAAGAGCAGGTTATCGGACTTTAACCGAACGTGAAATCATTATGTTGAAGCATTTTACAGGAAAATAAATTGCTAAATTGCTAAATTGTTGTATTGTTAAATTGTTGTAGGGATTGTAAAACTAACCATATAACAATTTAACAATACAGCAATTCAACAATCAATCATTTAACAAAGTATCCGGAATTGTGTACTCCCTCTCAAAATCACGTTTTTTCTGGCAAGTACCACACACACCATAAAGGTTGAGCGAGTGGTGTGTGATTTTGAAATTTAACAACTCGCCTATCATCGTTTTGATGTTTTGGATGCGCGGGTCGCAAAACTCTACAACTTTTCCGCAGTCCACACATATCGTATGGTCGTGCTGTTTGAAGCCATAAGACTTTTCGTATTGTGCGAGGTTTTTTCCAAATTGATGTTTTCTCACCAAATCACAGTTCACCAAAAGGTCGAGTGTATTGTAAACCGTTGCACGGCTGACCCGATAGTTCTGGTTTTTCATGTGTATATACAAGGCTTCGGCATCGAAATGGTCGCCTCGCCGGTATATTTCCTCCAAAATAGCATACCGTTCAGGCGTTTTCCGAAAGCCGCTGACCTCGAGATGCTTACTGAAAATGGTTGTTACCTCTTTGATGATGTCTGTTTCGTTGCGATTTACCAGCATTTTTTCTTTTTTAAACTGTAAATGAAAGTTCAGATTTAGTAATTTTTAAAAATTTACTACATCTATTTTTCAGCAATCATTATTTTACCGTGCGCAATAAAATTCGGATTTCTCAAATCCATTTTATTGTAAATCAAAGGTTTACGCGTATGCCATTCTAAAATTTGTCCGCCAGCTTCTTCCAAAACTATCTGGGGTGCTGCCGTATCCCATTCCATTGTCGTACCGATGCGTGGATAAATATCGAAAGAACCATCTGCTATTTTCAAAAACTTGATAGAACTGCCACAAGGTATCAATTCAGGTTGATTGTAGGCTTCAAACAATTCATCCGTTGCGGCATTGCGATGCGAGCGCGAAATGGGAATCTTTAAACCTTTATCAGTCAAGCTAAAACTGCTACAATTAATGCGTTTTTCAATACAATTTTCCAATTTATAAGCCCCACCATTTTTCACTGCAAAATAGACCCCCTCAGCATTTGGCATATAAACAACGCCTAAGACTGGTTTGTTTTGATGAATCAAAGCAATATTGATCGTAAACTCCCCATTGCGTTTGATAAACTCCTTTGTGCCATCGAGTGGGTCAACGACCCAAAAGTAGTCAAAATGACGACGTTCTTCGTAAGGAATTTCAAGCGTTTCCTCTGACAAAATCGGCAGATTGGGATCGAGTTTTGACAACCCCTCAGTAATAACACGATTTGAAGCAAGGTCGGCTGCCGTCACAGGCGAGGCATCGCTTTTTGTCTGAATGTATAAATCTGCGGAGTGATAAATTTTTAAGATTTCAACACTTGCTTGTCGAGCAATATCCACAACTTGATAAACCAGTTGATCTAATTTCATCTCTATTTTTTTAGGGCAAATGTAGTGTTTCTTTATCAGACAAAGAAAAAGTTCATTTTTCTCTGTTTTTTTCAAAAAAAACCGCAAATATTTAATCCTTACTTATTTTTTTACGTAAAAGATACTAACTTTGCGGCGCATTTTAGCAATTCAATTGCTTTTATCGCAGCCCAACGGCTCGGGCATGGTGTGAGTCTATTAATTACTTGTTAAAAAAATAGAAAATTTGTGAATACATAAAATCGTGTTTGATTCAATAAAAAATTGAATATCAATGGTTTGTTAACAAATTTCTATTTGAGACTTTTTTATTTACGACAATGGTTGAAGAAACTATCGAACACGTCTCCGACGATTATCTCGTACCCGGTGACTATGCCAATCAAGGCACTGCCGACGAGAACAACATTGTGCGTTTCACGCATGAAAACGGTAAACATTATTTTGCAGTTGTCAATACTGAGGGGGACGTTCAGTTCCGTTCAGAAGGCTACAGTTCAGCTAGCTCACGTGACAATGGCACAGAATCTTTCTTGAAAAACGCTGCAAATCCTGCACGTTTTGCAACTGAAGAAGTCCGTAACCTTTTCTATGTTATTGTCAAAGCGGGCAATGGTCAAGAAATTGCACGCTCTTTGCCGTTGCACACACAAGAAGAAGCAACTGCCTTAATTCCTGCTGCTGTTGAAGCAACTCCTGAAGCAACTCCTGAAGCTGTTGAAGCAACTCCTGAAGTCATCGAAGCCGTTGCACCCGAAGTTACTACTAAAACGATTGTTGAAGAAGTTGAAACCGTAACAGAGGAAGAAGAGGAAGAATTACCTATCGAAGACCTCATTATTGACGAAGCACCCGCTCCTGGTTCTGCACATGATGATTTCAATTGGGATCGTGACAAACGCGGTCAAATCATGTACAACCAAGAAGAGCGCGATGAATTGATGTTGCGTTACAACACCAGCATGAAATCGCTCAACGTGGGCGAAATCGTCAAAGGTCGCGTTTCTGCTATCTCTGGCAATGATGTTGTTTTGGATATTAGCTACAAATCTGATGGTTTGTTGGCAATCAACGACTTCCGCGATATTCCTGATTTGAAAATCGGTGATTACGTGGACGTTTACGTTGAAAGTCAAGAAGATGCGAAAGGTCAATTGCAATTGAGCCGCCGCAAAGCGAAATTGTTGCGCGCTTGGGAAGCGATTGTTGACTCTCACCAAAACGGTACGGTCATTCGCGGTCAAGTTATCAGCAAAACAAAAGGTGGTCTTATCGTTGACGCAGGTGGTTTGGAAACATTCTTACCAGGCTCTCAAATCGACATCAAACCGGTTATTGATTATGACCAATACGTTGGTAAAGTCATGGAGTTCAAAGTCGTCAAAATCAACGAAGTCATCAAAAATGCGGTCGTTTCGCACAAAGCATTGATTGAAAGTGATTTGGCTGAACAACGTGAAACTATCCTCGGTGGCTTAGAAAAAGGTCAAGTATTGGAAGGTACTGTCAAAAACATCACCGATTTCGGTGCATTTTTGGACTTGGGCGGCGTAGATGGTCTGTTATATATCACTGACGTTTCTTGGGGCAGAATCAATCACCCAAGCGAAGTGTTACAACTCAACCAAAAAATCAACGTTGTTGTTCTCGATTTCGACGAAAACAAAAAACGTATCAGCTTGGGCTTGAAACAATTGTTGCCACATCCATGGGAAGTCTTGGATGCCGACATTACTGAGGGGTCAATCGTTAAAGGTAAAATCGTCAATATCGAAGACTACGGTGCGTTTTTGGAAATCAATGCCGGTGTCGAAGGTCTTATCCACGTTAGTGAAGTGACTTGGGCGAATACACCCATTGCTGCTAAAGAGTTTTTCAAACTCGGCGAAGAGCGTGAAGCACGCGTTGTTACTATTGACCGCGCTGACCGTAAAATGTCCTTGTCTATCAAACAACTCACTGGCGACCCTTGGAATATCGTTGAAGAAAAATATGCTGTGGGCACACGCCACGTAGGTGAAGTGAAAAACATCACGCAATACGGTGTATTTATCGAATTGGAACCAGGTGTGGGTGGCATGATTCACATCAGCGATTTGTCTTGGACAAAACGTTTTGCCCATCCTTCTGAGTTTACAAAAGTGGGTCAAATTATTGACCTCATTATTCTCGAAATTGATAGCCACACCCGTAAATTGTCGCTCGGTCACAAGCAAGTTGAAAATGACCCTTGGGACAACTTCGAATCAGTATTCCCTATCGGTTCTCTTCACGAAGCAACTGTTTTGCGTAAAGATGATCGCGGTGCTATTGTTACTTTGCCGCACGGCTTAGAAGCATTTGCGCCTGTGAAACACATCCGCAAAGAAGACGGTACGACAGCAGAAGTTGACGAAGTGATTAAAGTAAAAGTTATTGAGTTCAACCGTGAAGATAAGCGTATTCTGGTTTCCCATTCTCGTTTCAAC
>JANMJN010000913.1:0-2614 GCA_031371355.1 Saprospiraceae bacterium | reverse complement strand
TGGCGTGTGTCAGACAGTGACCGTCAAGCAATTGATGAAGTTAAAGACCAGTTGCAGCAAAAATTAGACGCTGAAAACATCAAATATACGATCGTTTATGATCCAAATATAGAAGGAACGAAGATAGAAGACGTGTATCATCCCTCTGGTTTTATCCGTTTGGGGCATGATGATAATGCTGTTTTGGATACAAATTGCCGCGTCAGAGGCATTGATAATCTATATCATTTTTCAACCGCCATGTTTCCAAGTGTTAAGTCTGCAAGCCCGACGGCAGCTGGTTTTTGTTTTATCGAACAACATTTGGAAACAGTTTTTCCAAGTTTGAAAACCAAACAAAAGCCTGCGCAACAACTCGTTTAAGCTCAATAGTAACCTCAAAAATGTCTGATAATCAACAAGTTAAAGTTAGATTGTTTTTTCGAAGAGCGAATCCAACAGGGAATGTGAGCATTGAAAATTCATTTGAATCCATGGTGACTTGTTTTCCAACAAATAGCCGTTTTCGATTAGATGTTTTTACGTCTTCGTTTTACAGCAAAGGTTTTTTGCCTCGTTTGAAAGCGATATTTGAAGTGCGGAGAAATCAAGCAGAAATTAATCATATCACAGGCGATACCAATTTTTTAGTGTTGGGTTTACCTCATCGAAATACTATTTTAACCATCCACGATTGCGGGTTGTTAGACGGAAAAAACGGTTTGGCTCGGTGGATTTTGCATACTTTTTGGCTAAAAATGCCTGTAAAAAAATGTAAAATTCTGACTGTTGTTTCAGAAGCCACCAAGCAAGATGTTTTAAGACTGACACATTGTTCCCCAGATAAAATAGTGGTTATCCCAACAGTTATTAAATCGGGCTTCGCATATAATCCAAAAGATTTTAACAAAAACTATCCGACGTTTTTACACATAGGCAATTCGCCCAACAAAAACTTAAAGCGTCATGCTAAGGCTTTGTCGGGTTTGCCTTGTCGGTTACACATCATTGGTCAAATTTCTGAAGCAGAAATAGAGATGCTTAAAGATGAAGGTATTGACTACAAAATCAGTGTCAATTTGACTAATGAGCAAATGTACAATGCCTATCAAGAAGCCGATATTTTATTGTTTTGCTCAACAATCGAAGGTTTCGGAATGCCTATTTTGGAAGCTCAAACAGTTGGTCGGTCGGTTATTACAAGCAATTTATCGTCCATGCCCGAAGTGGCTGGCGACGGGGCGTGTTTGGTTGACCCCCTCAGTATCGCCGACATTCGACAGGGTATTGAGCACGTTTGGTTTGATGAAAATTACCGCAATACATTGATAGCGAATGGTTTAAAAAATATTCACCGCTTCAATTCTGAAACGGTTGCGCAGCAATATGAAGCTGTTTATGAAAAAATATTGAGGGAGTAACTTTTCTAAAAATTTGACCAAATGTGTGGAATAGCGGGTATATTAAATTTCAAGACTGATAAAGACTTGAATGAACCTATTCGGAAGATGACCGATGCCTTGGCGCATCGCGGACCGAATGCTGATGGATTTTATGTAGAAACGAACAAGGTCGCTTTGGGGCATAGACGTTTATCCATTATTGACCTTTCGACAAGTGCGAACCAACCATTTATAGACGATTCTGGTCGCTATATCTTGATTTTCAATGGTGAAATTTACAATTACCTGGATGTTAAACCGCTTTTATCGAATTATAATTTCAAGACTACATCAGATACAGAAGTCATTTTGGCTGCCTATATCAAGTGGGGTGCAGACTGTTTGAAGCACTTGAACGGCATGTTTGCCTTTGCGATTTGGGATAAAGTTGAGCAAACGCTTTTTGTCGTTCGGGATAGATTGGGCATCAAACCTGTTTATTATTACATTGATAATCAACGCTTTGTCTTCTCTTCTGAAATCCGTTCCATGTTGAGTTCGGGTTTTATCCCGAGACAATTGGATAAGGATGCTTTGCGTGATTACCTCAATTTTCAAAGTGTTTATGCACCCTCGACGATTATAAAAGACGTTTTTCAACTCATGCCTGGTGAATATGCTTTCGTATCGTCGAAAGGGATGCAAAAAGCATTTTATTGGCGTGCTGAAACATCGCCTAATGGTTTTGACATTCCGAATAAAGAAACGGCGCAAAAAAAGGTTCGAGAGCTGCTCACCGCTTCCGTCGAAAGGCGGATGATGAGTGATGTGCCATTGGGCGCATTCTTATCGGGTGGCATTGATTCGAGCGCAGTTGTGGCATTGATGGCGCAAGCTTCAGAGCGTCCGATTGATACTTTTACGGTCAGTTTTGCTGAAAAGCAGTTCGACGAGTCGCGTTTTGCAGATATTGTTGCCAAAAAATACAATACCAATCACACGACAATTCGGTTGACTCCAGAGGACTTTTTGAAAGAACTCCCTGCTGCTTTAGATGCGATGGATGCACCGAGTGGCGACGGTTTGAACACCTATGTTGTCTCAAAAGCGACTAAAAATGCCGGCATTACGGTGGCTCTTTCAGGCTTAGGTGGTGATGAATTGTTTGCGGGTTACTCTTATTTTCGGCATTTTCAGAAGGTTAAAACGGCTTTTCCCTTGTATTGGCATATTCCACAAGCCATAAGGAGCCC
>JANMJN010000412.1:0-1585 GCA_031371355.1 Saprospiraceae bacterium | reverse complement strand
AAAAAGCAGGTTTATGATTTTGAAAGATGGTATAAACACATCAGAAAACTGCAACCGACGGCAACGATTGCCATCATGGGTCCCGATGTTCGTTGGGTCGGCACAGAGTCGGGTTATGGCAGAGAAACGGAGTGGAGTGTGATGCCGATTGATGCCCAATTGCAAGGCAGCATCGAAAAAGGTTCTCAAACGGACATCACCTTTGCGCCGATGGGTGATATGACCAATTCTGATTTGGCAAGTCGTCCTAAAATTATGGACGCAAAAGGTTTGGTTTGGTATCCTTCCGAAACCGATGTCTCGATTCGTCCAGGTTGGTTTTATCATCCCGAAGAAGATGAGCGTGTGAAAACGCCTGAAAAATTGTTCGATATTTATTGCAGTTCCGTTGGGCGCAACAGCCTGTTATTGCTCAATATTCCACCTGATAAACGGGGTTTGATACAGGAAAACGACGTCAAAACCCTCTTAGCTTGGCGTGCTTTGTTGGATGAAACTTTTAAGACGAATTTGGCAAAAGGTGCAAAAATGACGGCTGCCAATGGCGTTAATGTCAATAATATGATGGATGGTAACAATGCAACGTACTTTACAACAAAAGGAAACGACACAACGACTGTTATTGAAATGACTTTGCAAAGTCTAAAAACCTTTGATGTCTTACAATTACAAGAAAACATTAGAGTAGGGCAACGCATCGAGGATTTCAAGTTAGAATATTGGGATAAAGGTTATTGGAAGGAAATAGCGAGGGGTACGACGGTGGGTTATAAACGTATTCTGCGATTTGCCCCCATCACGACGAATAAGGTGAAATTGAGCATTTTGTCGTCTCGTCTGAACCCAACGCTTGCGGAAATAGGCTTGTATAAATTGCCTGAATCAGTCAAGTTTAAAGCAAAGGTTTTAGATGCCTTGCGGAAACCGTCAAAGACCAATAAAGCCGTTGGTAAACCATCAACCTTAAAAACAGACCCCGACCCAAAATACAATAAAAACGGCAATGCGGCTTGGCATAATGGCGTTTTTGGCAGCAATACTGCTTTCAATGATGGTGAATGGCTCGGTTGGAGTGGACAGGATTTTGAAGGAACGATTGACTTTCAAAAGACGGAAACCATTAATTCTGTCAGTGTTTATTATTACAATATGCCCCAAAGTTGGATTTATCCGCCATCACAAGTCAGCCTTTTGATTTCTGATGATGGTGTGCATTTTAGAGAAATTGAAACACAACGGAATCTGAATATTACCGATGAAGGCGCACAACGGGTCTTGTTTAAAGTTAAAAATGTGCAAGCAAAATATATGAAAATTGTGGCTAAACACTACGGCACAATTCCCAAAGGCTATGAAGGTGCAGGGTCGCCTGCATGGTTGTTTGTGGATGAAGTGGTGGTGGAGTGATGTTATTATTGGCTTGTTAAAAAAATAAAGTGACGGGTTGATGCCATTCAGCCCGTCATTTTGCTATTTATACCCCCCCCTAAAAAACACTTTAAACGGTTTTAAATATACCTTAAACCCTCTTTTACTAGGACTCGTCGAATGCCATTTGACAGTCTGTAACTTTACCCTCTATCTT
>JANMJN010000898.1:0-3500 GCA_031371355.1 Saprospiraceae bacterium | reverse complement strand
GTGAGCCTTTTGTTCCCTCTTTTCTCCATAAACTTGTTGGCTCAAACAGATGCGACGGTGCATTTGGCTTGGAAGATTGCCCCCACAGATAGCATTGTCTATAAAACCCTTATGGATGATATAGACAGCGTTAAAAATAGGGAGGGGTTAGACTCTACCATAGCGTTTCTGATGGATTCCATCAAAACGGCTCGCAAAGCACAACAAGCTACCCTGAAAGACAGCACTAAAAACCTGTTTGCGATGGAGGGTGTTGAGAGACCCGTTATGTTTTCTAAATTGACAACCGCTAAACCCAACGTTATTGATATAAGAATGTATAACGTAAAAAGCAAAAAGGCTTTGGCGGCGGATAAAAAAGTAATAGAAGAGACGTTTGAAGACATGGAAAAAAAGGCTATTGCGCGCGGCGATACAATTAATAAAGCGGAAGTCCGCAAAGACCTTGAATCCATGTATCCTGCGGAGCCGAAAATGTTGCGTGGAGCTATTTTTGCCAATGGGGGCATTCGCAGTTTTTATATGCCAAGCGGGCAAAAGAATCTACTCGCCTTATTTTTTGATTTACCCCAAAAAGCCATCAAAGTGGGCGATACATGGGATTTGGACGTGCAATTTTTTACGATGAATCTGAAGGAATGTGACTCTTCGTTCAAAAAACATACTGTTACTTTAAAAGAATTAAAAACACAAGGGCGGGATACTATTGCCGTTTTGGCTTATGATTTTGTCGAATATGCACGCGGAGATTTTGCGGGTACAATGAAAATGAATATGGTGTATAAAGGCATCGCTGAATTTTCGCTCAATAAAGGCAGATGGCTTAAATACGATGGTATTATGTCATTGATGATGCAAGGGGGTCTTGGCGATGTATTTAGTAGCCACATGGCTACTTCGCAACTATTTTCGCTTCAACAAGAACAATAGTCCAATAAATGAATCTTTTATTTTTTATTCACTTTTAAAAAAAATCATAATGAAAACATCCCTCAAAACGTCAAAATTGGCACTATTCTCTTTAAAAAGATACTGTTTATGGCTTTCAATCGCTTTTTTTTCATTCAGTTTATCGGCTCAAACTGAGGGGGGTATCCGTTTGAAATGGAAAATAGCGCAGGGTGATACTTTAGTTTATAAAACAGTGATGGAAGAAGAAGTTACTGAGGGGCTTGAAAAAGATACAAGCCAAAACTCGGGCAATTTATTTTTAGACAAAATCCTGCAAGGGGCGGAAGAGTCAAGTGAGAATAACGAGCGTATATCGAAATTAAGTTTGCAAAAAAATGGCGATATGGGCGTGACATTGTGCTCACATAAAACGGAAAAAGGTAAAGCCGCTACACGAGCCGAGTACGAAGCATTCTTCAAAGAACGTGCTATAAAAGAGAAAGGGAAAAAACTAAATATGAACACCGATAGCCTCCTTCAGGAAACTATCGCGACGATGACTAAAGACTATGTTGAATTTGAAGGGGCGATTGAGGCAGATGGCGGTATCAAAAGTTTTTATTTAGATAAGTATTTTAAAAATAATCTTGCTTTATTATTTCAATTGCCTTCAAAAAGTGTGAAAATAGGCGATACTTGGGCAGTAGATGTGCAGTTTAATACCATAATCATGGACTTTACGTGTGATTCTGTTTTCAAGAAAAACCAAGTGAAACTGATAGCTATTAAAAAACAGGAACACGATACGATTGCCGTTTTAGAATATGATATTCAGGAGTTTATAACGGGTAGGTTTCATGTTTCCCACGAGAATGATATCTATCAAACCAACTATAAAGCGATTGCCGAATTTTCCGTATCAAAAGGCAGATGGCTGAGTTATAATGGCAAAATGTTTCAAAAAATAACAAGTCTGTATTACGCCTATTCAGAGCCTGAAACTAAACGGTATGTACTCGTGCCGACAGGGCAATAATGGCTGTTCACTCGATGCACTTTAATTACCCATTTCAAGCAACAAAACCACCGCATCATTAGACAACGCTTCCAATTCAATGGCATCCATATCTTTTAAAAACAAACCATCGCGTGCATGCAGTAGCCGATTTTGCACTTCAAAAACGCCTTCGATGACAAAAAGAAAGATGCCGTTTTGAGGATTTTTTAAAGTGTAAACGCTTTCTGCACGACCGTCGTATTGACCAATAAAACCAAAATTTGCCTGATTTGAAAAAAAGGGTAGGAGTTGGTTTTTAGCGGTAGCAAAATCAAAAGCCGTTATTTGTTCACTGTTAAAAGGTTGGTTTTCTGTGTTTTGTAAACGAATTTGGAGGTAACTCACCATTTCGGTATCATAAGGATTGCTAATCGCCAGCGTTTCTTCATTGACCGTCGTAAAAAAATAAGCCTCACCAACAGTGACATAGACCCCCTCAGTATTGAAGCCGTTTTTGACTTCAATTGTGCCAAAGATGGGCAACAAAACGATGGTCGTTTGCGCTTCGATTGTCTGCTCCACTGTACTTTCCGCTGTCAAAGTATCTTCATTGAAAGCCTGCAAATTGCCAATGGGTTTCTTATGCTCGTTGAAAAGCTGACCAAAATTAAAGATTTGAAAGCTGCGAAACGTGTCGGTTTGTATGCAACTGCGTTGGTCGGATAGATAAATTGTGGCTTCTGTTTGAATCATTTTTTTAAGCACAACCTTGCGCAAGTTCAAACCTGCGCAAGGTTTATGTGTATTTTATGCGACAATAATGGTGTGCGCTAAAGTATATCCCGCCGAAACATTACCCGACAAAGTAGGCATTTCGCAAGAGATAGAGTCGGAGAATATACCGTCTTTTGCATTCGACGTATCTTGTTTTCCTTTTGTATAAAAATTGGTGGCTATGGTATATACCGTATCGCTCACATCCGTCGGAAAGGCAATTTGCGTGACCAACAAAGATTTTCCACTTGAATCATAGACGTGAACATGTATATGCGGTGCTCTGCCTGGATACCAACCAGGATAAATTGTGAGAAATTCAGCGACCCCCTCAGTATTTGTCGTTTGACGACCTCTTAAAAAGTGCACGGCTGTCAAACTGCCATATTCCGAATAGTTGCCATCTTTGTCACAATGCCAAATGTCCACAAATGCGCCCGCCAGAGCTGCCCCTTTGCTTTGAATAGTGATTTTGGCAGTTAAAGGCGTACCTGTTCTATCTGACCGAATGTCTTTGATGGCGTAGGAAGCAGGGCTGTGCGTGGGATAAGGACCTTCCGTTTCACTTGGCGTGGTTGAACCACAAGCGAGAGAGCTACTGCCAGTGTCTTTCGTGCATGAAGCGATGAATGGCGCGATGGTTGCAAAACCTAATAGTTGGAAGCCTTGTTTCAAAAATTCTTTGCGTTGCATAAGTTAATTTTTTTTGTTAAAATATTACTTACAACACGGTGGAAAGAACTTTTGGGTTGCGGCTTACCCAATCCTAACTGAAGTCATTGTCAAAGACCCCGCCACTGCTTTATCATTAAAAATGCTCACTTTTTCATCTTTTTCT
>JANMJN010000411.1:0-2430 GCA_031371355.1 Saprospiraceae bacterium | reverse complement strand
TTTTTTTTAAGGAATCAAGCAAAAACAAAGTTTTATGGAAAAAAGTATTAAAATGGTCAGCCTTATTTTGGGCGGTGGACTAGGTTCACGCTTGTCACCTTTGACCATAGATCGTTCAAAACCAGCCGTTCCGATTGCTGGAAAGTATCGTTTGATTGATATTCCGATTTCAAACTGCCTTCATTCGGGCGTGCGTCGGATGTTTGTATTGACGCAGTTCAACTCGGCTTCGTTGAACCAACACATCAAAAATACCTACAATTTCGACCATTTTAGTCGTGGTTTCGTGGATATTTTGGCGGCTGAACAAACACCTGATAACCCCAACTGGTTTCAAGGAACAGCCGATGCGGTGCGCCAGTCGTTGCGGCACATGAATACGCATGAACATGATTATATCCTTATTTTGTCGGGTGACCAATTGTACCAAATGGACTTTTTGGCAATGGCAAAGGAGCATATACTCAAAGGAGCTGAGTTGACGATTGCGACGATTCCGGTCAATGCCAAAGATGCTACGGATTTTGGTATTATGAAAGTGGACAAAAAAGGTATGATTGAGAGTTTTATAGAAAAGCCTAAAGCTGAACTGTTGCCCGATTGGGTGTCGCCCGTACCAAAAGCGGAGCAAAAAGCGGGTAAAAACTACCTTGCGAGCATGGGTATCTACATTTTCAACAAGGCAACCATGCAACGTTTGCTCGATGAACGCCCAGATGCCACGGATTTTGGTAAGGAAATCATTCCTGCGGCTATCAATTCAGGTTTACGTGTAGCGAGTTATTTGTATAACGGTTATTGGACGGATATTGGTAATATCAGTTCGTTTTTTGAAGCCAATTTAGAATTGACGGATGCAATACCAAAATTCGACCTTTTTGATAGCGAAAAAATGATTTATACGCGGACACGCTTATTGCCGCCCAGCAAGTTTTTTGGTACAACCATCAAAAAGTCCATCGTTGCAGAAGGGGTTGTGAGTCTTGCTAAAAGTTTAGAACGCTGCGTGATTGGTATTCGGAGTCGGATTGGCGAAAAAACGACGATGAAAAACGTCATTATGATGGGTGCGGACTATTATGAGCATTTGACGGAATTGGTACAAAAAGATAAGACGCACATGGGTGTCGGCAAAAACTGCCACATTGAACATGCCATTTTGGATAAAAACTGTCGTATCGGCGATAATGTTGTCATCAAAGGCGGCGGTAAAGATTTGTCAAGACAAGAATTCGATGCCTACACGATTGTTGACGGCATCGTCGTCGTGAAAAAAAATGCGGTCATTCCTAACGGTACACGGATTGGCGTTTAGTGATTTGGTATTTGGATATTTGTTAATTCAGAATCCGAATTCTCGAATACCGAATATCCGAATATCGAGTATAAGAAACAACGGCACCCTCTTGGTTTAGATACTGAGGGGGTGCTTTTTCGTAGATGAGATATGTATTATGTGAAATTTTGTTGAACAATAACATGTGTCTTTTAATATTTTTTTTCGTCTTAAATGAACTTTATAAATAAACATAATAAAAGTAGGAGAACGAAAATAATTGCTCAATCATTAGCAAAGTATTGAGCTTTCGTAAATTTGTTAAATGTTCAAAATCAATGATTTACATTGATTTTTTTAATTTAATAAAATTTCTGGCTGTTTAAGCTCGCCTACTTAGTTGTAAATTATATTTGCTAAATATTTGAAAGTTCATATTTATGTACCAAAAAGACAAACTACAAAACAACCACACTTCTATAAAATTAATTAGCGTCGCTATCAACATTTTATCTCTTTCTTCAAGGGTAGAGTACGCTATGTCCGTTATGCTCAAACAATTTGGCTTGTCGCTGCCACAATTCAACACTTTAAACGTATTAACGTCGCATTATCCTGAGCCTATCATTTTAAAGCAGTTGACTGTAAAGATGATTGATAAAAGCTCAAATACTTCTCGGTTGGTTGACAGATTAGAAGAAAAAAAACTTGCCTTTCGGCAAGTTTCGGCGATAGACCGCCGTGTTATTCATGTTTCAATCACAGAAAAAGGGCTAAAACTGGTTGAGGAGGTTTCTGAAAAATTAGAATTGAGCTTAGAACAGCAATTATGCTCAAATGACAATAAAGAAACCGAAGAACTTATTGAGTGCTTAAAAGGGCTGGGATAAGCAGTATTATACCCAGTTTTGTTGCAAAAACTAAGAAAAAACGCAATGCCAAGTCCTTATTGGTACTGCGTTTTCTCATTTATGGGTCGTATGGTTTGTAATAAGTGGTGTTTTTTAGGTTGTGTTGAAAAGATTTTCAGATAATTTTTTTTTTAAATTAAATCATCTGTTTACCTTTACGAAATCAATGTTTGATAAAATAAAAAAAAGTGGGCGGCAGAGGCTTTTTTAAGCTATTGAAAATCAATGTTTTGATTATGTGTG
>JANMJN010000872.1:0-6962 GCA_031371355.1 Saprospiraceae bacterium | reverse complement strand
TGCACTAAAAGACTTCGTTGATAATCAAGTTAAAATCAAGGCATTATTTGCAAAAGATGAGGGTTTCACGGCAAAAAAACATCTTGAAAAAGGTTTGATGTCCTTGGTTGGTGAAGTTTTATTGATTGAAGAACCCCTCAGTAATGGCACGTCTTTTAACCCGCGTATAACAATACACACCACTCGTTCTTACAAAGAATTAGATGATTTTGGCAAATTTATTTTTGACCAACTTTATGAAGACTATTTTTTCAAACGGCACGACGAATTTTGGAAACAACAAGCCTTGTGGAAACTCCCTGCCTTGCTTCATGCCACCAATATGTTTATTTGTGGCGAGGACTTAGGTATGATTCCGAACTCTGTGCCGAGCGTCATGCACGATTTGAACATTGTCGCCCTTGAAATTCAAAGGATGCCAAAAGGGGCAACAGACTTTGGTGAAACGGCTAAATACCCTTACGCCTCTGTGTGCAGCCCTTCGTGTCACGATATGTCAACCATACGTGGTTGGTGGGAAAGTGATTATGAAACAGCGCAAAAATTTTATCAAAAAGTCATGGGCAAATCGGGGCTTGCGCCTAAAGAATGTACACCTGAGATCGTTACATTCATCAATGAACAACACCTCGAATCCCCAAGTATGTGGTCAATATTTCCCATACAAGACCTCGTGGGTATGGACGCAACATTAAGACGACAAAACGCCGCCTCAGAACAAATCAATGAACCGAGCGATCCAAATCATTACTGGCGTTTCCGCTTTCATATTTCTTTAGAAAAGTTGTTGGTTGAAGAAGCTTTGAATGAGAAGATAAAGAGAATGGTAAAAAATGCGGGACGGTAGATTGTTAGCGTTATAAATTCCACCAATAAGTAAATTTCAACACCAAAGCCCGATTTTTAACTGAAAAAGGCTCAGGCAAGTAGTTGTCCGTATAAACCAAAAACAAATCGGATGCAGGTTTGAAACGCCATTGCAAACGGGTATTGAGGTTCATGTTCTTTTGTTGCTCATTGTATTGGGCAAAAGCAGTGAAGAAAAGTTTGTCCGTCATCGTTACGTCCACTCTTGGACCAATGAGCCAAAACTGGGTATTACCCCAAGGCTTAGGTAAACGAATGTCGTTGTAACTGGTTGCTAATGCCAAGCTCACATAAGGTTGAAAACGATAACCCCACGTTGAACTGATATTCAGCCGCGTGCCATCGGCATAATATCCACCATAACGCCAAGAGAACGAATAAGTAAAGAGGCTTTGCGGCTTCGACAATAGTTCTCCGCCAAATGATTTCCATGAATGTTTCGTGCCTGTTGCGAGTGTGGCTTTGCCTGAATTAGTCGGGTCAAATGGGCGCAACAATTGGACATAATCTGTGGCAGTCCAAGTGGATAATGAACTTTTGGTTCTAAACGTAATGTTATAAATGACCACTGCTGTTAAATCTGTCGTCTTAAACGATTCATTCATGTAGTGAAAAGCAAAGAAGTTTGGTCCGTGGGATAATACTTTGCCGCCTTTTGGAAAGAACAAATAGCCAACGCTCGGATTGAAATAGATATAACCCGTGCGTGGGACATAACCGACTTCTGCATTGTAGTTTTTGCCAACATATTGATGTTGCCAACTGATTGTCCAAGCCTTACTGCTGTATTGCAGATTGGCGGCATGAACAAAATCTTTCCCCGATACTGAGGGGGTAAAAGATTTCATCAAAAGAGCTTTCCCTGTCCAAACATTGTTAGATGAAGCCAAATTGTATTCAACACCCATATTGCGGTTGTAACTCGAATATTTGGGTAGGGTAGAAGTCGCATCGTATTTATAATTCAAAGACTCTTTATTGATAACAAAAGCCCCAATATTTGAACGGCTTTGAATTTTTCGTTGCATCGAAAGAACAGTAAAGTTTTGAGCGGGCAGCCCAAGTTCTTTTACCTTGTCGGTTTGCATATTCATCACACCAATCCGCGTTTTTGAATCAAGTTTACCACTCAAACGTGCGCCAAACTGAATCGGGGCATTCAAACCAATGCGCCTTGAAAAGAATGGTCGCAAACTGCCATAGCCATAATTGGAAAATAAATCACCATTTTCAAGGAAAAACTGTCGTCTTTCAGGGAAAAACAACTCAAAACGGTCGAGGTTCGTCACTTGTTGGTCAACCTCAACTTGTGAAAAATCTGGATTGACGGTAATGTCCAAATTTAAGGAAGTACTGAGGGCTATTTTAGCATCCGCACCAATCTCTTTCCTTGTGGTTGCGTCTTTATTATTCGCATAATCCTTTGTAATGCCGCCCAAAGCATAAGGAATCACAGAGACATTTGCGCCCGGTGTCGGTGGCGGCGCATCCCACATCAATGAACCTGTATAAGCCAAAGAAGCGGTTGGAAATTGACGCGGTACAGGTGCCCAAGACGATTTTTCAGTCGTTTTCAAATCATTTCGACTGAAATTGATGCCCCATTGGGTCACGTCTTTTTTATAACGAATACTTTTGAAAGGAATAGCGGCTTCAAATATCCATTTCCCTGCGTGGTTTTTTACCTTAGAATACCATTTATTGTCCCAACTCAAATCCACAGAACCGCCGTTAAACATCATGCCGTCCCATTGCGCGCCCACAGCATTGACCCCAAAAGCAAAACCGTTGGTTTGGTCATTAAAAGGGTCAATGAAAACAAGAAAATTGTCATTCTTTCCAAAGCCAAAATCCCGTTTGAGCGACTCGACAACGTAATCGCCATCCATGCCTTCATAACATATCGCCATGATGTATAAAAAATCATTATTGTAAGTCATCCGTACTTCTGTTTTGACAGTAGCGCGGCTCGTATCCATAGGCAAAACCATAAAAAAGTCCTTTACAAGGGGCGCATCCTGCCATGCCTGCTCATCAACGACACCATCTATTTTGATAACGCCTGTGGCTTTTTTAATCGGATATTGATAGTTTTCATTCTTTTTTTGCGCATTTAGAGAGAATACCAAAGCAAAACAAAGGATAGGCAGTAAAAGCAATTTCATAAATCGAGTTGTTTAAAGCTGGTGAAACCGCAAATTTAGATATTCTGAATGGCATTCGATTCGTTTGTCGTGACTGTTAGATAAAAGGGGGGAAAAGTATGCTCAACGGTGTGTTGTGCTTTTTTTTTATTTTGAACATTTTTGCAGAAAACAAGATCCAAAATGATTGTTTTCATAAAAAACAATCATCTTAGCCAATCATTACCCCCCCTCAGTAAAAGAGGGGGAAAAATGATAAAATCAACGATAACATTTCTAATTTTTTAAACAAAAAACCATGCAATCCAATCGCTACATGTCTCTTTTAGTACAAAGTATTTATGTCCTATTGACAGGACTTCAACTGGTTTTTGTCCCCAATATGCTCTTAGGCATCTTTGGCTTTGACGAAACGTCAGAAGTTTGGATTAAAGTTTTAGGGCTCGTCGTCATTTCATTGTCCATCATCTATTATGCACTCAATAAATCTGGCAATACGGAAGTCATAACCGCATCCATGTGGGCAAGACTTTTTGTCGGCGCAGGGTTTATCTTTTTAGTCATTTCAGGTCAAACAAAACCTGCCTTGATTCTGTTTGCAAGTGTTGACATCGCTACGGCTGTTTGGACTTGGTTTGAATTGAAGAAAGTAAAGGCATAAAAAAAGCGACAAACGCTTATCTTTGAGCCAATATGACTAATCATAAAACATATCGTGCTGGCAGACTATCAAATTGGTTTTTGATAGCCACTTTTCTATTGAGCGTTTTTTCGTTTTCGGGCTATGTCAGTCATGCTAAAATAACGTCAAAGACACCGCAAACGGAATTCGTCTCTTCGTACAAAATCAAAAAGGTTGGGCGGACGCTTTCCCTAACAAAAGCATGTGCGTTTGTTTATACAGAAATACACCCCCTCAGTATTTTAGGCTATGAAACAAATTTATTAATTCCCTTCAATAGATTAATAAAAACGCAATTTGACCACAACACCAAACAATGTCTGTCCTTTAAACCCATCGAACAGTTACACATTAAAACGATACCTCAAAGCACAAACAAGGACATCGAATCTGCCCTTTTAGGATAACCCAATCCTATTTATTTTCATACCTATTTTATTATAAATCAAACTGTTGTTGCGCAACAACAGGCATAATTCATTTATCACAAAATGAAAAAATTCAAGAGACTGATAACACTTTTGGGCTTTGTGCTGCTCATGGTTTTAGCATCTGTGGGTATGGGCATTGCTGGAGCAGTACCAATGATATCAACGAATAAAAGAAAAGAAGCCATCGTCATTGACGTTGAAGAAGTTGATATAAACGAGTCAGAAACGGATTTGTCGTTGTTGGATATTAAGCCAACCTAAATAGTTTGAAAAAAAAAAGACACATCGTTTTTTTAATAAAATGCTAACAAACTAAAGTATATTTTCTTTCACTATTTTTACGGCTTAGTTCAAAATCGAATTTCACTTATATCAATCTAAGCATGAAAAAACTAAACTTTTTTATGCCTTTACTAATGTTGTTATTAGTAAAGGGTATTACTGCGCAAACCTACAACCATTACAGAGGCAATATTCACGCTCATACTGCCTATAGCGATGGCAATGTAGATTCCGTTTCAACAAATATTAACTCCCCTCTATTATCCTTTGGCTATTCTAAATTGTCCGCTTATATGGATTTCCTTGGTATTTCTGAGCACAACCATTCGGAAGGCGGCTTGAACATCACTTTAGGTAAATATTTAACAGGCGTTAAGCAATCTGCTGATGCGAATCAAAATGGCACTTTTGTTTCCTTATACGGTATGGAGTTTGGCACTATCTCCACGAAAGGTCATTCTTTGATCTATGGCATTGATTCACTTGTCGGTTGGCAAACAGGAGTGAATCATATCTTTTGTGCTAAAGGGGACTATACCTCGATGTTTTCCATCGTGAATGCGCGACCGAAGGCTTGGATGTCTTTGGCACATCCTCAAACAGGAGATTATGACAATCTTTTCACTGCCAGCTATTCATCTGCCGCCGATGATGCCATCGTTGGTTGTGCTATGCGCAGTGGTGCAGCATTTTCGACCACATTAGCTTATACAGATCCCGTCGCGACTTCTTATGAAAGTCGTTTTAAAACGCTACTTGCCAAAGGCTATCACGTTTCACCAACGATAGACCATGATAGTCACTATTCAAACTTCGGTAGAGCACAACAGGGGCGGACTGTGATGCTATCACAAACCCTTGATAAGGATTCTATCATGGATGCCTTCAAAAAAGGACGGTTTTATGCCTCTGATGATTGGAATGCAACCATCAGCTTTACGGTCAATACCAATACGATGGGCACCATTGCCAATACAACTACTGATCCCTCTATTTCTGTCAGTATTGCAGATACCGATGGCGAAAGTGTATCTAAAATTGAGCTTTATTACGGCGTGCCAGGTAGTGGTACAAACAGTGCGATTCTAACATCCAACACAGGACAGACTTCCTTGAACTATGTTCATGCCATTGCACTCAATACGAGCTTTTATTACTATGCCCGCATTACGCAGTCCGATGGTGATATCATTTGGTCTGCACCTATTTGGGTCACTAAAACGACGGCAGTCGTTCCCGTTGAGGTGTTATCATTCAACGCTTTGTTGCAAGACAAACAGGGTGTTTTAAATTGGAAAGCCATCCAAACCAATGCGGTCACTTATTTGATAGAAAAGTCGGACAATGGCGCAGACTTCAAAGAAATCGGGCGCGTCAAGGATGGCGAAAAGGAAGAAGGCGTTTTTCACTACACCTTTACCGATGCCCAGCTCTCAAAAGGTATCTCTTATTATCGTTTGCGTGTGGTAGATGCCGATGGCACGTTTAAATATTCTAAAATTATGAGTATTTATTTCGATGCGGCTAAGTTGACTTTCAATGCGTTGTCTCCCAATCCCATAAGTAGCCATACGCCCGAAATCCGTTTGTCGTTCGATTCAGGCTTGAATGAACAACTCACTTATGTCATCTATGATGTAAATGGTCGGGAAGTTTTTCGCAACAAAGAACGCGCAGTACTTGGACTGAACGAATGGAAAATCAACATCATGGACATTGAAAGTGGTTATTATTTCATCATTGTGAGTCATCCGAATGAGCGGCTTTTGGAAGCTAAGTTTGTGAAAGAGTAACTTGCCGTACACTTTTTAGAGAAAAATCAAATGTTGAAAAAGGAAGGAGATACGATCTTGATTGACCCTGAACACATTCATGGCTTGAGAATCATTACAGAAGAATATTAGCAATATCAATGATTTTGAGGGTTAAAGAAACATATTTTATACTGTTGAAGGTTTTAGAAACGACTGTTTCCAAAACCTTTTTTGTATTTTGTCGGCATTTACAACAGCATCATAAATCTATATCTAAACTTATGAAAAATCTCCTTTTACTAATAGGCGTATTGTCCCTATTCTCTTGCACAAACACACCGAAAGAAACAATGAAACCCATTCACTTGGTCACACTCGACCCAGGGCATTTCCATGCCGCCCTCGTTCAAAAATCTATGTACGATTCTGTGGATGCCAAAGTCTATGTCTATGCCCCCGAAGGCAACGATGTAAAGCAACATTTGGGACGCATTGACAGCTACAATAAACGCGCGGACAAACCGACGGCTTGGCAACAAGTCAACTACTTCGGCAATGATTTTTTTGATAAAATGATAGCCGAAAAGAAAGGTAATGTCGTTGTCTTGTCAGGCAATAACCGTTTGAAAACGGACTATATTCTCAAATCCTTAGAAAACGGTTTCAATGTTTTGGCTGATAAACCGATGGTTATCAATGAAAAAGGTTTTGAAGTACTCAAACAAGCCTTCGATGTGGCGGCTAAAAACAAAAAATTGCTTTATGATATCATGACCGAGCGTTCAGAAATCACAACGGTGCT
>JANMJN010000782.1:0-1961 GCA_031371355.1 Saprospiraceae bacterium | reverse complement strand
ACTGATACTGAGGGGGTGCTCAACCCGAAAAGGAGTAAAAAAAAAGGAACATAAACTGAGGAAATTCTCATTTGATAGTATATTTTTTGTTTCTATGAACCTATATCGTTTGTAAACGCCGCAACAAATCATCACGTAAGTTTTGGCTGATAGGCACTGATTTTTGATTTATCATCAGATTATTTTCACCAACTTCATCTACTTGTGCCAAATTAACCAAGAAAGAACGATGCACACGGATAAAATGACGCGATGGCAATTTATCTTCCATAATTTTTAAAGAAGTAGCCAATAGGTATTCTTTGTTTTTAGCAAAAATACGACAATAGTTACGCTCTGCTTCGATATAAAATATGTCTTCGATGTAGATTTTGACCATCTTTTCTTTATGCTTTACAAAAATACGGTCATTTAAAATGAAAGGTATTTCCTCTGAATGTTCTTCGACAACCACAGGTTTTTGGTTTTCATCTATTCTACTGATAGTCAATTCAATAGCCCGCTGTAAATCTATATTTTTAATAGGTTTAGCAATAAAAGCATAAGGACGGGTTTCTCTGGCGCGGTTAAAAGTCGCTTCGTCCGTATTCGCCGTCACGTAAATAATGGGTATATCGGCTATCTTCTGCATAGCTTGTGCGGTTTCGATGCCGTCGAGTGTACCTTTTAGGTTGATATCGAGCAAGACGATATCAGGTTTGTTTGCTTCGACGTGCCGAATCGCTTCTTCACCTCGTGGCACGATGCCAGTCACTTCATAGCCCAAAAGAGTCAGCTGCATCGAGACTTTGGCAGCAATAATCATATCATCTTCAACTATGAGTAGTTTTATATGTGAATTCATTTCAATAGTTTGTAGTTGATAATGGATATTCGATATTGATGAGAGCGAGCCGAAGCGTATCCTCTTGTGCTTGATAAAAGGTGTTTTCTAAAACAGTCAGGTATGAAGTATAGAAATTGTCAGTTTGGTCAAAAACAGGAAGATAAATAGGCTTGAAATTAAAATCAATAATTTGCCCAATGCATAAAAAATCGGATGAAATGGTTAGAAAAAAAACTAAAATTAGATAGTTTTTACTCATATTCTGTTGATTTTTACTATTTCGTGTTGATTGTTAATTTTTGGTTTACCCATGGTTGGGTTCTATCCAACAAAGATAATCCTATTTAACAAACGGCAAAATGAAAAAACTTATTTATTATTATCATTTTTGAGGGCATAAGGGGTTATATATACTTCCAAGCGGAACAAATCAAAACTGTTTTTCATAAAAATATAGATACATCGTTTAGGGTTATTTCCCACTTGATTGACTACACATAAACAATAAGAATTAGACAATTGAAAAACGACAAAATACATATAGACGAACAACTTATTGATGTCTCAAAAGATACCCTCCGAATATCTTTGTTATATTCAAGATATGCTCAGAACGTAGGCTATTAGTAACAAAACCTTGTGATTTAGTATAAAAATATTATGGTACAGGCTGTTTTGGAAAGTAGAGTTCTTACCTTAACAGCCTGTTTTTTTTTCAACTTGTTTCGCGTTTAATTATCAATAAAATGAAAAGAATAATTGTCGTTGGTAGTGCCAATACCGTGGCGAGATGAAAGTTTGGATGTCTTTGAATATTAACCATTAATAGATTTTAATTTTTTTAATAAATAACAACAAGAATGAAAAGAATACTCTTTTTAACAGCGACGCTTTTAGCCGTTTCATGCGGTCAAAAAACAATGCAATCTACTGTTAGCCCTTTAGGAAAACCTTTTTCAATCGAAGGTAAAACGGTTACAGTTTATACAACCGCCGAAAATACGGATTTGCGATTGGCAAAAACCGACAACGCCACTTTCAGAGATTTGGCACAACCTTTAGAAACCCAAGTCTGTGTCTTTGTTGACCCATCAAAGACGTTTCAAACGTTTATGGGCATCGGCGCCGCTTTGAC
>JANMJN010000773.1:0-2442 GCA_031371355.1 Saprospiraceae bacterium | reverse complement strand
CGAAAAGCCCGCGTGTTTTTCATATGTACATAATACAAACATAAGCGTCATTATCGGGTTTTGATACTGAAATCAAAGCGACATTAATCGGAATGAATTTTTTGCGAATCAAAACAGGGATTTCACTTAAAAAAACAGGGATATAATCCGCCCGCCCTTCTTGTGTGGCTTTGCGGACATTGGCACCAATGAAGAAAGAATGTAAGTGAAAAGTGTTGACATATTGCGGGTCAACATACGGTGCCGCCCCCTCAGTATGCAGATGATATAAATGAATATCGGACAGTTCATCCGCCCGATTCATCAGTGTATCAATCAAATAGTGCGGCGCCGCAGCAACACTGTGAATGAAGATGTGGCTGCCCGATTCAATGTTTGCAATGGCTTCTTGCGCTGTAACTGATTTTGACATAAGTAGTTTAAATGATGAATGATGAAATATGAATGATGAATCTGTGGAGTGAACCGCTTTCATATTTCATCATTCATATTTCTTATTTATAAAACTTTTCTTTTGAACCACTTATATCCTTCAAACCAAATGACTGACAGGAAACCAATCAATGCTGCCATGCCGAATTGTTCGGTATTAAGTGGTGATAATTTAAAGAATGTCGCAAATATAGGAACATATATCATTGACAAAAGTAAAGCAATGGAAAGACTGATGACACCCACGATTAAATTGTTTTTATAAGAAAAACTTGTCCAAACGGAATAGTAAAAAGAGCGATTGACTAAGGTTAAAAACACGTTGGCAATGACCAATGTCGTGAAAACCATCGTGCGCGTTAGGTCTTCGCTATAACCTTCACGGACAGCATAAGTATAAGAAAACAAAGTGCCCAATGTAATGACTAAACCTTGTAAGATGCTGATAGACAACTCTTTAAAATTCAGAAAAGTTGTCGTCATGGGGCGCGGCGGTTGATGCATACTGTTTTTTTCCAAAGGTTCATTTTCATAAACAATGGAACAGGTTGGTCCCATGATGAGTTCAAGGAAAATGATATGAACAGGGGTGAAAATAGCGGGATAAACCCAACCTAAAATAAGAGGTAGCGCTACCGTCAAAATGATGGGAATGTGAATGGAAATGATGTATTGAATCGCTTTTTTAAGGTTGTTGTAAATCTTTCGTCCCATCGCCACAGCATCCACCATTTTGCCGAAGTCATCGTCCATTAATATCAATGAAGAAGCTTGTTTCGCTATTTCTGACCCCCGTTTGCCCATTGCAATGCCGATATGTGCGGCTTTAAGCGCGGGTCCATCGTTGACACCATCACCTGTCATGCCGACAACTTGGTTTTGACTTTTCAATGTATTGATGATATCGAGTTTGGCTTCTGGAAACATACGCGTAAAGATGCTTGTTTTGGCAATCTTTTGCGCTCTATCTGCTTCATTGAGTTGCATCAACTCTTCACCTGTAACGGTTTGATAGACACCGTTTTGTGTGGCGTTTGGGTCTTTGAATTGCGCTTGTTTGGCAATCGCTAAAGTTGTCAAAGGATTGTCCCCTGTGATGATTTTTACTTGAATACCCGCATCATAAAACTGTTGAAAGACGCGAGCAATATTGTGTTTAGGTGGGTCATAAAAACCGACTAAACCTAAGAATGTAAAAGTAAAGGATTGCTGTTCTTTTGGAAAATCAGTGCCTTCAAAATCCGCTTCACCGACACCTAATACGCGCAAACCTTCGGCTGCAAAAGCGGCTATTTGCTTATTTATGTCTTCTTTTTCCTTGATAGAAAGGCTTGAATGTGCCAATAATGCTTCGGGTGCGCCTTTGCAAGCGATGATTCTTATCCCCTCAGTATTTCCAAAAATATGCGTCATCATAGGCGGTTTGCCTGAAAGCGGATATTCATGGATCATCTTAAAATTAGGGCGTTCATCTTTTGGGACAAGGCTTTCGTAAGCATCGTGCAAGGCTTTTTCCATGGGGTCAAATGGTAGGGATTCGCTGGCGAACATGGCTGTTTTTATCAAATTTACTGATGGCACATCCCGATCACTTCGGGAGGGGGGTGTTTGCCAATTATCTTTTGTCAAAACAGCATTTGTTTCTAATACATAGATTTGATACAAAGCCATTTTGTTCTCCGTAATCGTTCCTGTTTTGTCTGTACAAATAACGGTGGCGGAACCCAATGCCTCAACGGTTTGCGTTTGTTTCACAATGATACCCTTTTTCATCAAACGCCAAGCGCCGAGTGCCATAAAGGAAGCAAAAGCGACGGGAATTTCTTCGGGCAAAACAGACATGGCAATGGTGAGACCTTTCAAAAGGCTTTGCAAAACGTCTGCTGTTTGATAATAATTAATGCCCCAAATGATGAGAAAGACAACAGTGCCAACCGCCGCCATTTTCTTTACAAAACTGTCGATTTGAACTTGTAACGGCGTCTTTTCAGTTTCAATATTGTCCAATGA
>JANMJN010000764.1:0-2956 GCA_031371355.1 Saprospiraceae bacterium | reverse complement strand
GGGCTATCTTTAATCCGATTTTTAATGCTAAATATTGAATATTATGATAAAATTTGATGAAACCAAAGCAGGCAAAGATGCGCCCGAAAGTCTAAAAATGACTTCGTTTGCCATCACTGCCAACTATCAGGAAACCGATAATCCTTACCGCAATATTCCGCAAGCCATTGTGGAGCAAATGCCCGAACTGCATATACAATCGCTCAAAGGCCATACCCAAATCATAAAGAAATTGGAAAAACTGATAGCCAACTATCCGAAAGTGCCTGCGCTATACAATTTTTTGAGTATCGCATACATGTGCCATGGCAATGCCGTTAAATTCGATAAATTGAATGCTTTGATAATGAAGCAATTCCCTGAATATTCTCTTTCCAGAATCAATCAAGCGAATAGGCATCTGATGAATGACGAATTGGACGAAGCAGAAGCCGTATTGGGGTATGATATGGAATTGACCGCTTTTTTACCCAATCGCCAAATTTATCATATATCGGAGGTTGCACAGTTTTATGAAATAACAATTCGTTTTTTCATAAGGAAACGACAGTTTGATGTAGCCGATAGTCGGTTGATTATGCTCAAAGATTTGTCACAGAAATACAATAATTTCCACGAAGCAAAAATCAAACAATTGGAAAATGAGAAAGCCGATGAATGGGAAGACATGCGGTATGAGAACTTTGAACGCTATGAAGTCGAGGCGAACCGTAAAGAATGGGTAGAGAAAAGTGAAAAAGCCCCAGTTTTTAAGCACCCAGAAATTCATTGGCTTTATGAAAACGGTTTGGACATCTCGAAAGATAAAATAGAACAATTGCTTGCTTTACCGCATCTAACGCTTATTCAAGATTTGCATAAAGTGCTTGATGATGCGATGGCACGATTTGATTATTTCAAGGATAAGGAATGGGATGAAGAAAAAATGGATTTTCCTACCCATGCTTTGTTTCTTTTGGCTGAATTGAGAGCGACAGAATCGTTAAATCATGCACTGAATCTGATTCGGCAAGACAGTGAATGGGTTGAGTTTTGGTTTGGCGATTTGTTAACCGAAACATTTTCTGTCCATTTTTATAAGATGATTGGCGATGATTTGAGTATCTTAAAACGCTACCTTTTAGAGCCGCATAATGAGACATTTCAACGCATAGTAATTCCTCATGCCGTTGCTATTTTAGCGTATCATCATCCCGAAAGACGGCAAGAGTGCATTGGCTTTTTAGAAGATATTTTAAACGATTTTTATGAAAATAGAGATGTTTATAAAGACATTATAGATATTGGTTTGAATGACTCTATTGTTTCAGATTTGATAGATTTACTATCTAAAGACTCCTATCCGCTTATCGAAAAGCTGTACTTAGCCAATCTGATTTCAGATGAAATAAGCGGCGATTTAACCGAGATAAAAGAAGCATTATTTGAACAAGAAAAACCTGATTTTTTTCATGATACTATTCCAACTATTTTTGAAGACTATCAAACAATTGCTTCTTGGAATAAACCCATTTCGGAAGATCAGAGAGCGGCGATGTTAGAAAAAATCGAAATCAACAATAAAAGAATAAGTGAATTAGACATGCAATTAGCCGAAAAAAAAAGGCAATTGACTTATCTAACAGGACAATCGAAAGCGGAAATGCCCAAAGTCGGGCGTAATGACCCTTGCCCGTGTGGGAGTGGGAAGAAGTATAAGAAGTGTTGTGGGGAGTGAAGGGAGCGTCAAACAGCCCCCCTCAGTATTTTGAACTAAAAAACAACGACAAGATGACTGAAAAAGAAATGCAAGACATTATTGATGATGAAATCACCGTAGATTGTTACGATGAAGAAGAAGCCAATATGGGTTGGTACTATTTTATGTCCGAGAGCCTCGAGTTTCCATTCAGGGCATTAACAAAAATCAAAAAGCGCAATGGGACAACCGAAGAACGTACCTTAGAAGTCGTCAGCGATGCAACCGATGCCGAGCGTTTTGGCGGCGAAGCATTTTATGTGAATGTGGACTACGAAGGCATATTGATGAAAGTAGAAGTCCGCGATTTGCAACCGATTGATGCTTCTGAAAATACGCTGAGGGCATTGGCTGTTTGGCGATATGACAAGGGGGAATAAACGTTTTACTTTACCGTAAAATCATATTCAGTAACGCCTTACCCGCCTCGACCTCGGTAATTGTGGTTGGGCGGAACTGCCTAAAGATTTGTTTGAACGGCTCTTTTGGAGAGGGAAATACTGAGGGGATCAACGATATTTTTCTTCCTCTTCAAAAACCTGTTTAACCGTTTTGAGTGGAATATCATCCACCAAGTGTTTTTCATACAAAACAGATGTGTAACGCCTGCCTTCATCTTCTAACAATTTAAAACCCAGTTTCTCAAGCAAAGCCCTTGAAGCCTTATTGTCGCCTTCGGGAACAGCACGGACACCGTTCCGCTTCTTCCAAACCAAAGTCCTTGCGTTCTGCATAATCCTCGATTTGGTCTTTTGAAGCGTCTTTTATCTTTCTTTTTTCAGGAACCAAAATAATCTTCTAATTTCTTCAACAAAGTGACATCTACTTCCCAGCGCTTCAAATCCGCCTGGTAAGCCGCCTGTGTTTTTGTCAACCGCAAAGTGTGTGGCGAACCTTTTTTGATGGTTTCCATTTTTAAGTCAATGGTTGTATTTCTAATGGCATTTTCCATCGAACTTCTCACAGCTTGCACGCGGGCGTAGTCAAATACTTGTTGCGTAGGTGATTCCAAAAAAGGTTTGATAATTTCCCATTCATGTGTATAATATGTGCTTTGGGGTACTTCTCTTGTCCATGTTGAAGGTGGTGAAGGTTTTGTTATAGTTCTGTTTATCAAGTCTTTTTGGCAGACTTTGAACAAATATTTCGCCAGATTCAAGTCTTTATTTTTTTTAGAAGCGAGCAAACTGTCGGCTAAAACGTCATTGACGTATTTTC
>JANMJN010000761.1:0-3240 GCA_031371355.1 Saprospiraceae bacterium | reverse complement strand
CAATCAATTGCGGGTCGCTTATCAGTGGCAAACGACTAACCAACGCCCTGTTTTTTGTGGCGAATTTGGAAGCGATATACTATATGCAGACGTTGCGAGTCGTTGCCGCTTGATGAAAACGATTCGTCAAACTTTGGAATCTTGGAAAATACCTTTTGCTTGGTGGGATTGGGACGGTGGCTTCAAAATGTTCACTGGTAACACCCCCTCAGTATCTGCATTGCCCGATTGTTTTGTTGATGCTTGGGGCATGACGACTTTACCACCACCACCACCGTCAACGGGCAGTGATTTAAGTGTTGATTTGTCCGCCAATGTCACATCCTATCAACCCTATACGACCATTAACTACAAAATAACGGTTAAAAACAATGGTGCAACTGCCTTTTCTAATGTCAATATCGCGTTTCCTTTTCCTCAAAATATGGTTAATGGCGGTGCTGTGACCTCCTCAGTAGGCAACTGGTCAGAAGTATGTTCGGGTGGTACCAAATGCTATACATGGGCAATTCAGACTTTAGCGGCTAATGGTTCTGCTTCTTTGACATTAGCCCTTTTTAACCTAAACACAACACAGCCGATTACAGGAATCGCTAAACTTTTGTCCTCATCGCCAACAGATGGGCAAACCAATAACAATCAATCTGTTTTGACACTCAATCGAGCCGCTCAAAATGCCGCATTAATCATAAAAAAGCCAACGCAACAGATACCTGTTGTTATTCAATCTATTTATCCGACGATTACTGAGGGGGATATGATGGTGCGATTGGAAAGCATTGTTGATCGAGAAATACCCTTTTCTGTCTTTAATTCTTTGGGTGTAACCATAAAAACAATAATTCAAAAGATAGAAAAAGGCAGTAATCGGTTTACACTTGACGTATGGGATTTACCGCAAGGGATTTATTTTATCACACCGGATGGCTCAAAAGCGCGCCAAGTGCCAACGAAATTCGTAAAAATGTAATGGATAATGGAGAATGGAGAATTATCCATTTTCCATTACATAAAAAGCATCTTGCCATGTATAGGTTTCTTTGTCAACAATAGCCTGTAACGTAAAACCGCTCATGGTCAACAACAAAGTCATCTCATCTTTGGTAAAGGCGCGCAACGTGGCAAAATCTCGTCCGATTTCAATATACTCGCCTTGTTGCTTTTGGTAATAAATGGATGACCAATCCCATGTCCAACCTGTTGATAGATTAGGTTTGCAGATGCTATCACGTTTGTATTGATTTTGTTGAAATGTGGTTTCTAAGGTACTTTTTTCGACCTTGCTGAAATCATTGAAAAGAGGAACGGCATCAATGGCATCAAAAATCAACAGACCATTGGGTTTGAGGCATCGTTTGATGGATTGAAAACAAGCTAAAATATCGTTATTAGTGAGTAAATAACTGATCGTTCTGCCGGTGATGAGTGCCGCATCAAAAGTCTTGGACAACTGAAAGTTGCGCATATCGGCTTGTTGAAAATCCCCCCCCTCAGTATTTTGTGCGGCAATAGTTAACATTTCTTGGTTTAAATCTAAACCCATATAGTCATAGCCATTGGTAATAAATCTTTTGGCTAAATGCCCCGTGCCACAACCCATTTCAAGAACGGTGTGAGCCTTGTGTTTTGACAAAAAATCCTGATATACAGCATATTCCTTATCATAATCAAAAAGCGTTTGATACATTTCATCATAAACGCTGGCTAACTGGGTGTATAGATTTGGCATATTTAACAACCACAATTAATTGATTTTGAAACATTTGGCAACATAGTCTCATCGTTCTAAAACCCTATTTCTTCCGTTGAGCTAATGCTCGCAAACCCAAAGGGTCCACTTTTCCAAACTGATACAATGCGTTTTGAATACAGGGGTCAGATTCATTCAAAATGCCATAATAGCCTTCATCACCAAAAAGTTGCCGAGCGATACGTGCTTTTATCAAACGGCGTAAAGGTTCTTTGACACCCAATATTTGATTCCAAATACTTTGAACATTGTGGCGTTCAGCATATTTCAAAAATTCAGCAAACGAATAATCCGTGACCTTAAAATTACGCTGATAATCCTGCCAGTTACTAAATTTCAATTCTTTTTGATGTCCTTTATAGTATTGAAAAGCATATTCAGAAGCCCAAGTCTTCGCATTTTGATAATACTCATTTTTCAAATATGGCTCGATTGGAATAAAAACATCTGGCGTAATGCCACCACCACCATAGACCCAACGTCCGCTTGCCGTCCTAAAACGGGTAGTATCAGACCTAACAATACTGTCTTCGCTGCTCAACTCGCCTTTACCGTAGCGATTATCGTACTCTTTTTCATATTCCATTCTGGTTTTACCTTTATACGGCTTCTGTATGCTCCGACCAATCGGTGTATAGTAACGTGCCACCGTCAACCGCAATTCAGAACCATCGCGCAATTCATAAGGCTCTTGAACCAGCCCTTTGCCAAATGTGCGGCGCCCAATGATGATGCCTCTATCCCAATCCTGAATCGCTCCTGCAATGATTTCACTCGCCGAAGCGGAGCCTTCATCCGTTAAAATACCCACTTTACCTACTTTATAGCGCTGTCTGCCCGTTGTTTTATATTCATTTTGATGCACTGTACGCCCTTTGGTCATCACCAGCAGTTTATCTTTCTCTGGAAAAAGTTGAGACAGAACGTCCACAGCTTTATCGAGATACCCACCAGGATTACCGCGTAGGTCAATAACCAAGTCCCTGACCCCCTTTTTTTCATAAAGAAACTCCATAGCTTGCATAAACTCCTGCGATGTATTTGAACTAAAACGAATTATTTTGATGTATCCTGTTTTTTCATTCAATACCGACGCGCCATCAACACTGTGTACAGGAATGCGGTCGCGTTCCAAAGTCATAATACGCGGGCGCATATCCCCTTCTCTCAAAATCGTGAATTTGATTTGCGTACCTCGTTTCCCATGCAATTTGCTATTGAGCCAACGTTGGTCTTTGCCGATTGCCGACGAGTCGCCAATTTCTATGATTTTATCGCCTGCCATCAAGCCTGCTTTTGAGGCGGGTCCATCAGCCAAAGGCGTTACAACGGTAATGGTATCGCCAAAATTCAAAGTTTCGATGCCGATACCTTCATATTCACCGTCGAGTTCTTCATTGACCTTCGATAATTCATTGAAAGGAATATAAACCGAATGTGGGTCGAGTTCCTGCAAAATATTATTGATGGATCTGTCAACGAGCAAACCG
>JANMJN010000748.1:0-2447 GCA_031371355.1 Saprospiraceae bacterium | reverse complement strand
CAAAAATAAAGACGTGAAAATAAGATTAGTTCGCTCTATTAGGTGCGTTATTGGTTCAATGACTTAAAAAAATATACGAAGGGAAGGCGTATGAATGATATGACAGTTGAATAGATTAAGACAATAAGGGCATACTAAAATCATCCATTTCAAATTTCTATTCGTTTTTTTGTCTTTTTTTTGAAAAAACAACTAAATTTACCTATTCAATTAATTTAAACATCAAATACAATGGTTGCATCAAAAAAGAAAAGTCCTGTAATGAAAACACCAAAAGTTAAAGTACAAATAGAGTTAGACAAGCAAGTGAATGAGCTATTAGAACTCATGTTGCACAAAGCGCATATCTCAAAAAGCGATTTGATGAGTGAATTTGTTGCCCGTTGGCTTTCTCAGAATTATGAAGATTTGCTTTCAGAAGGAGAGCAAGAGTCCTATAAAAACCTATTTTATCATAGCCAAACATTTGAAACTGTTAGTTAATTTACCCATTGACTTACAAATACTATGAAAAACTTACCCTATCGTATTTTCCTTGATACCAATGTCCTTTTAAATGACATTTTCTTTAGACGATTCAATCGCCCCATGTCCGATTCTTCAATAAATCGTTCTTGATAGTGCTTAAATTAAGGAATATCCATGTCCATCGGGTGTTTTACCCCCTCAGTATTTAGGCAATTTTTTCGCTCATTTAATCTCATTAAAAAAGTGGTGCAGTGTGTGAATGTGGTGGAAGACTTAGCGCAGCGGATAAATGCCTCGCTTTCGATTATCGAAGCGAGGCGTTTTTGTATCCGATACCTTTTCCTATTTTTGCGGTAGTATTTTACTGCAACCACTCATTTTTAAACAAGTCTTTTGTCAAAAAATTCACTTATGAAAAAACACATAACCTTTTATTGGGTTCTTTTCCTCCATATATACACCCTTTCTGCTCAACATCCCAACATCCTCATTGATGCCAACACCAGCGCCGACGAACCGAGCATTGCACTTGACCCTCGAAATCCCAACCGCATCGTAGCGAGTTCAAACATTGACAACATCTATTACTCAACGGATGCTGGACGTTCTTGGACAAAAAAAAGACAGGTGTCAACCTTTGGCGTTTATGGCGACCCTGTCATCATCTGTGATAAGGACGGGTCGTTTTATCATTTTCATTTATCCAATCCGTCGTTTGGTTCTTGGATTGACCGCATCGTTTGCCAAAAATCAACGGACGGTGGTAAAACATGGAACAAAGGCACGTTTACAGGCTTGAATGGCGAGAAAAATCAAGACAAACATTGGATTTCTGTTGACTTCAAAACCAACGTCCTGTATTGCACTTGGACGCAATTTGACAAATACGAAAGCCAAGCACCACAAGACAGCAGCCATATTTTATTCTCAAAATCAACCGATGGCGGCAAAACGTGGTCAACCGCCAAACGCATCAATGCACAAGGCGGCGACTGTCTCGACGACGACAATACCGTAGAAGGGGCTGTGCCTTCGGTCGGTCCGAATGGCGAAGTGTATGTGGCTTGGGCAAGTCCGCTGGGTTTAGTTTTCAATCGCTCACTTGACGGAGGCGAAACGTGGTTGCCACGTGAAACGAAGATAGCTGACATAGTTGGTGGTTGGAGTTACGACATTGCGGGTATTTTCAGGTGCAACGGTTTACCTTTTACGGCTTGCGATACGACCCAAAGCGCCTATCGCGGCAATCTTTATGTCAACTGGACAGACCAACGCAATGGCGCAGAAAACACCGATGTATGGCTCGCCAAATCTACTGACGGCGGCAATACTTGGGCGCAACCCAAACGTGTCAATGACGACAACGCGAATCATCAACAATTTCTAACGTCCATGACGATTGACCCTTCAAACGGTTGGTTGTGGTTTGTTTTTTATGATAGACGCAATCACAACAGTGATTCCACCGATGTTTATATGGCATTAAGTCGTGATGGTGGCGAGACTTTTAAGAATTTCAAGGTGAGTGAACAGCCGTTTACACCTTTAAAATCATCGTTTTTTGGGGATTATACGCATATTACAGCAGCGAACAATGTCGTGCGCCCGATATGGACAGCGATGAATAGCTTAGGTCAAAAATCAATATATACCGCTTTGGTGAATACAGAGGCTTTGCACGTAGGAGCTGCTGTAAAAGGTTCTTTTGTCGAAGGCACGTCATTGTCAAAAGACATTAATCAAACAAGTTCTTATCCGACTCTTGTTGACAATCTTTTATTTGTGAAGTTTGATGCCCATCGTTCTGCAAAATTATCGTTGCGTTTGTATGATGCGATGGATAATAATGTCGTGACAGTTTTTGAAAAAAAGCGTTTCAAAAAAGGGAAACATGAAATGGTTATTGACGTACAAAATTATAATATACCTTCGGGTTCCTATACTTATAAGATTGAAAACAATCGAGGGAAGACTTTGGC
>JANMJN010000730.1:0-3588 GCA_031371355.1 Saprospiraceae bacterium | reverse complement strand
CTGGCACAGTTACGCTGAATATAGATGCCGATGTAAACGGTAAACATGCATACTCGGGTACCTATCAGGGTTATGCCGCTGTTTTGTCGTGGAGTTCTACAAATGCCCGATGGGAACTTTCGGTAGCTATTCCTTTTGTCGGCGGTGTACTTTTCTTCAATAATACAAATACGTCACTTGACCCGCCTTGCTACGACAATGGTGTATGGACTTCAATGGGTTATTGTGCGGGCAGTTCTATTACAGGGAGTTCTGGCAGTTGCATTGCAGCGGCTATACCTATCGAGTTACTTCTTTTTGCTGCTGAACGGTCAGATGCTGGTCATTTATTGAAGTGGCAAACAGCGACAGAAACAAACAACAAAGGTTTTCAAATAGAACGGTTAATGGATAATGGACAATGGACAATACTCGGCTTTGTCAAAGCACAAGGTAAAGCGGCAACGTATGAATTTAAGGATAACCAAATCGCCCAGACGTTGAAAGCCACCGCCTACTATCGTCTTCGCCAAGTGGACAACGATGGCAAAGAGACGCTGTCAAAAGTGGTGTCTGTATTTAACAACAAGTCCACTAAACTAAAACTGTACCCCTCAGTAACAACAGATATTTTGACCATCGAAACGGCTGAAACGGGTGATTACCAAGTCTTTAATCTTTTAGGGCAACAGGTTTTTCATGGCAAAACGCCCCCTTCGGGGGTTGGGGGGCTTGACTTATCGGCTTTGCCACAAGGAACCTATATCCTTAAAGTCGGCACAGAACAAGCGAAGTTTGTGAAACCATAAAACAGAACCTAAATACTTTGTTTATATAAAAAAAGGGGTCTCTTTTCAACAACAGAGACCCCCCAGTATTTCTCATCAAGCCACTTGCTCGTTGACACGAACAAGTGGCTTCTGTTTAGGGCTATTAAAATATCTTTTCTTTTTTGGCAACATTTTTTCAACAAAACAATCCTTTGTATATCTTTACTGAGTAATTGAAGCCACTTTGAAAAGGAATTCTACATTTATTTTATGTGCCATTCTGGCATTGCATTTTGTTAGTCTGTCAATGTTGTGGGGGCAGGATAAAAACATCCCTGTGTCTTATCGAGAACGAGTCAATGTTTTGTATCAAAACGTACAGGCGGATTTTGTGCCACGACCCATCGTTGATGTGCCTTGTCCATTGCAAAACTTGCAAAATACCTTTAAAGAGTTGTCTCCTGATAAACCCAACTTCGATGAATGGTGGCTTGCCGTTGAACGACAGCGCGAAAATGGTCATAAGGACTGTTGTTTCAACTTGCTCAATGCCCTCGAACCGCTCGTTCAGAAAGACAAAAAAGCGTATCTCAAATGGCTTTTTGAAAAATCTAAGACACTGAATGTCTTTCAATACAAAGATTCTGCCCTCGTAATGGCGCAACAACTGCAAACTGAAGCCGATAGACTGGGTCAGTTTCAAGGTTGGGCAGCCCTTGCCGAAGCCCGCGCCGTTTATGCCAAAAGGCAGTTCGATGCCACCATGCACTTAGCAGAAAAGGCACTCGATTATGCCCGTAAAGAGAAGGACAAACGCTTAGAGATGAAAGCATTGAGCTTGATGGGTGGTGCAACCAGAGATATTTATATGGTCAGACCTGAGAAGAATGTGCCTTTGCATGAAAAAGCCTTAGCCATTGCCAAAGAATTGAAAGACACCAGCTCCCTGATTTATGAGCAGCTTGCCATCGGTTTGAGCTATGACCAAACACCCGAAAGTAATAAACTATTGGATTATACTGAGGGGGCAATTGCCTTATTGACACCCGATGCACCGCTTGCCGATAGGTTGGCTTGTATCCGTATGTTAGCCATTTACATTCAAAACAAAAAGGATTTCGACCGTGCCCTGCCGCTTTATTTGCACAGCATCGCCTTAATGAAACGTTTGGGCAATAAAGGCTTAACGCAAAACACCTACGAACAAATGGCGGGTATTTATTTTGACCAAAAACAATACGACAAAGCCTTAACCATGATGGATTCAGCAAGTATTTACTCCGACTTCAAGTCAGAGTTGGGGTATTTTTATCGTACTTATGCCGATATTTATGAAGGCAAAGGCGATAAAGACCATGCCATCAAATACTATCAATTGGCTTTTGATGAACAAGTGAAAGGCTATACCAACCGCAATTCAGCGTTGTTGACCGAAATGGAAACCCGCTTTCGTACCCGCGAAACGGAAATCCTATTGGCAGAACAAACCAAACAACGGTGGCTTTATTTTGGCTTGATTGTTTTGCTCGGTTTACTGAGTGGTGGGGCGGTTTATGCCTATTTGAAAAAGAATAAAGCTAAAGAAAAGATTGAAAAACAAAGAAATCTCATCGAAAAGCAAGCGAATGAACTCCGCCACCTCGACGAAGCCAAAACCCGCTTCTTTGCCAATGTCAGCCATGAGTTGCGTACGCCTTTGACGCTCATGTTGGGTCCGATTGCCTCGATGTTGAAGCGCAATCGTTTAGACACCCGCGATGCCACCTATGCACAAATGGCACAAGGGCATGGTAAAGAGTTGATGCAACTCGTCAACGAGATACTCGACCTCAGCAAATTGGAGTCGGGCAAGATGCAGGTGCATGAGACGACTATTGATTTCCAGTCATTTATGCGGCGTTTGGTCAGTGCCTTTGAGAGCCATGCGGATCGTTTAGACATCGTCTTTCAGTTTCAATACAAAGCCGATAAACACTTACGGTTGTCGCTTGATTCCGATAAAATCACGAAGGTTGTCAATAATTTGTTGTCCAATGCCTTGAAGTTTACGCCGCAAGGCGGCACCATCATCGTCATAGTAGAAGACTTTGCCCAAGTGATACGCCTAACAGTCAGCGATACAGGCAGAGGTATTCACCCCGACGACTTGCCCAATGTCTTTGACCGTTTTTATCAAACCAATCAAAAAGATGCACCCGTTGAGGGCGGTACAGGCATTGGTTTAGCCTTATGTCGTGAGTTTGCGGAGGTGATGAATGGTCAAGTATGGGTCGAAAGTACATTAGGCAAAGGCAGTCAATTCTATTTCGAGTTTCCAAAGAAAGAGATATTGGGTGTGTCTGTTAATGATGAATTAGAAATGATAAATGATGAATATACTGAGGGGGGCGTTGCGGCAACAGGTTCGGAAAACCTTCAAGGTTTCCCGAACCTAAACAGTCAAACTATCCTCATTGTCGAAGACAACAAGGACTTACGCGCCTATATTCGCTTGATATTGAGCGATAAATACCATATTATCGAAGCAGAAAATGGTTTAGCCGCCCTCGACCTTCTCCAAACACTGTACACCAAACACCAAACACCCCAATTGATTTTGTCCGACATTATGATGCCTATCATGGATGGCTTCCAGTTGCTTAAAGTTTTGAAAGACCGCGACTATTTTCGAGGCATTCCCGTCGTGATGTTGACTGCGCGGGCAGATATCCAAGACAAACTCACCGCTTTACGCATCGGTGTAGATGATTATTTGCTCAAACCTTTTGAAGAAGAAGAACTTCTGGCACGGGTTGAAAACCTACTCCGCAATTACCAAAGTAGAATGGTGAATGGTGAA
>JANMJN010000711.1:0-1945 GCA_031371355.1 Saprospiraceae bacterium | reverse complement strand
GGCCGTCAGATCGTCAAGGTTCGCCGATGTCTTCGTTCCAAAGTTCCGGCTTGTCCGCGATGAAGCGGGTCATCAGCGCGATGCACTCCGGCGCGTTGAGCACTTCCAGCGCGACGCCGCGGGACCAGTGCTTCATTTTTTCAAGCGTATCAGGCGGCATTGTTTTCAGAAAAGGTGCAAAATAATGTTCCAATTCCGTTTGTGTATAACCACAAAGTGCCGCATATTCTGGTGCCAAGGTCAAATCGTACAGATGATTCAAATCCGAAAAAATAGAAACGCGGGCAAATTTGGAAACCCCCGTTATCAATAAGAAACGAATATGATTGGACGACCCTTTCAAGATGCTAAAAAACTGTTTCAGTATATCTCTCTGTTTATTGGCTTCTGTTAAATTATAAGGGTCTATATAGTCAATTATCGGTTTATCATATTCATCTATCAATATCACGACTTGTTTGCCTGTCTTTTCTGCTATTTTTTTTATCAACTCTTTAAATCCCATGCCCGGGCTTTTAGCGGTTAAAGTCAATTCAAAATCTATGGCAATATCTTGTAAGGCTGTCAAAAGCGCATTTTTCAAGCCTTCTTCATGTCCTATGCTGTCTAACGACAGACGAATGATTGGAAAAGTCTGTGACCAATCCCAATTATCATCTATCCAAAGTCCTTCAAACAAAGAGCGATTGCCTGAAAACAACTCTGCTATCGTATCCAATGTCAAAGATTTGCCAAAACGACGCGGACGTGATAAGAAATAAGGGCGACTCGGCGGACGACACAACTCATAGATGTATTGCGTCTTATCCACATACACACAATTGCTTTTACGCACCTCTGCAAAATATTGCAGCCCTATGGGTAAATTCGGTAACGCTTCCATTTTTTTAAAATTTTGCTGCAAGTTAAATCTTTTTCTTAAAAACAAGGTTTGCTCACTGTGGCATCTACCCCCTCAGTATGTCGCCTTTTTACGCTCGGTCTTTGTAGGCTGCTTTTAATGCGATGATGGTTTCTTTGTCGAAACGGTCTTCGACTTCGCGCAAGTATTTTTCGGCTTTTTCAAAAGCCTGTTCAAATGTCTCTTCTTTATCGCCTTCATAACACACACCGCCTTGGTCAATCAGCATCAAAAAGTTGCCGTAAGGAAAATCATAGTCGTTGCCCATTTTGATATAGCCCCATTCGTTTATCCAATAGGCGAGGTAGGGGTATTTGGTGGCGAAGGATTGATTTGGTTTTTCATCTAAATGATTATTAGAAATAGAGGGGTGTTCGGTAACACCCCCTCAGTATTTGAAATCTTATTTTATAAATTGATAATAGCTAAATGATTTCGATGAACTTTTCAACTTTATTGGTAACAACAAAATCTTTTTTTCCCGTTTAATGGATACTTCTGAAAAATTACTTACTTGTTCAAATGTTGCATTTTTAGGAAAATCATCATACTCTTGTAGAAGACCAGCCGTAAGTTTTGAGTTAAATACTTTTACATTTGGCTCATTTCCTTCTTTTGAATAAGTTAGAAATTGAAAGAAACAGCCTCTTTTACCAAAATAATTGATTTTGTAAAGGTATTTTTTCAAATAAGCGGCTTCCATTTCATTTCTAACTTCAATTACAATTTCAAGATTTCCTGCTATATGTATGTATTCTCTAAATGAAACAGTTTCTTGAAAACCATGCTCAAATGTAGCACCGCTTTCTTTTGCTGCTTTAGTTCTTTTATCTTCTTTTAGTTTTAAAATTTTGACAAAAGAGTTATTGACGCAAAAACAGTTAGATTCGGTCAAAAAATAACTTATGTCTGCGTCTCGAATCGCAGCAAAATGAATGCTATTCAGTTTATCTAATATTTTTTCATCACCACCGACGGTTAATGCTTGATTTAAAATAGCCATTTTAATCGCATAAGGTGAAGGCAAAAACAAAGATTTTGCTC
>JANMJN010000693.1:0-2242 GCA_031371355.1 Saprospiraceae bacterium | reverse complement strand
TATGGGCAACTGAATTCCAACGAAAAGGTATTCAGTTTTCTCTCAAAACGTATAAAGTTAAAATAATTGTTTTTAATCCTTCTTCAATTACAATCGAACAATGGATATTTTAAAAAATAAAATTGACACCTATCAAAAAGTTTTAGCAACTTATATTCAAGACCTTGCTAACGATTACAACAACGCACTTGGTAATGATTTGACTTATCAAGCTATTATTGATTTGACAAACAATCATTTTCAGTTGGTTCGCATTGGGTGGCATCAAGATAGGTTTTTGTATTCTGTACTGATTCATCTTGATATTAACCCTGAAACGGGTAATATTTGGGTGCAACAAAACAATACTGAAATTTTGTTGGATGAAGATTTAGAGAAAAAAGGGATTCCTAAAAATCATTTTGTATTGGGTTTTCGCCCCGCCTATATGCGCCCTTTTTCTGATTATGCTGTTGCCTAATGTTTATTGTTAATGGTAAAAAAAAAAAAGCCTTGCAGCACGGTAAACGGACTGCAAGGCTTTTTTATATGGTTTGTTGCTTTATTCTTTCACAAACTTCTCCACCGCCGAACCAACCCGAAGCAGATATGCCCCTTGTGGTAAAGCAGAAACATCTATTCGTTGCGCTGTTTTAGTCATATTTTCTCTAAATTTAAGCAACGGCAACATCATCCATTTGTGTACGTGCATAAGGAGAATGAAAGCCAATCACCAAATCTTGACGTAAAACACCGCGTTCTAATAGCGTTTCACCGATTCTCAAGTCTGTACCGTCGTGTTGAAGCCAAACCTGTCCCGTTGCTTTCACATCTATGTGAATAAAAGTCGCATAAAACCAATCTTTACCTTTATTTTCCCACCCCACTCCAAAATACAGATAATGACCATGTTCATCATCTGTTATTAGTTGGTTTTCGACACCGTCTTCTTCTTCTGGTGATAAAGCGACGACTTCTTCCACAAGTTTGCGGACTATTTTTTTGTATTGCGTTATTTTATCCATTGTTCTATTATTCCTTTTTGTTCATCATAAACGAGCATTTTAACATTGAAGTCTTTCGCTGTTTCTACGAAAAAGAGGTCATCGAAAAAACGAACATAAAAACTCCTTGGTACGCCTAAGTAAAGTATTCTATCAGGTTCTTTGATACGCAAAGCACGCCAATAAATAAGAAACTGTCCAAGTGCATTTTCAAAAGCATCTAAATCTGAAGGACTTGAAAAACTCTTTATTTCAACAGCAATCTTTTCGTCTTCTTTTTCGGCGGCAATCATCGCTTTCTCCGCACCTAAATCAATATAACCCCGTCGTTTTCCTAATTTGATTTTGTAGGGGTCTTGTGTAATGACCCAACCATCTTTTTCTAATGCCGACCGAACAAGGTCATGATATTTATCTTTTACCATATTTTACTTTAGTTTTTTCATAATGATTGTTCGTAGCAAATTTACGCTTTTTATTCTTCATTTGATACCCCCTCAGCATTTTCATTAAAAAAAGCCTTGCAGAACGACAAACGGACTGCAAGGCTTTTTAATGTGGATTATCTTCTACTCTTTCACAAACTTTTCCACCTCTGAACCAACCCGAAGTAGATATGCCCCTTGTGGTAAAGCTGAAACAGAACACGCACCTCAGAGACGTGCAAAATAATATGTTGCGCCTTTGTCCAAAGGACTCATTCGAGGAAAGGCTTACGAGCGATGTACTTTGTGCCAACGAGAAGAATATAGAGTGAGTTTGTGTAGTCATAAATTGTAATAAATATTTGCTAACTGATAAAAAGTGAAAGATTTGTGTGAACTTTGGCGTAAATTAAAAATGTAATTTATTTATGAGAACTTACCCAAAGGTACTAAAGACAACGGAATGGCAAACAAAACTTATGAGAACAACACACTTGTTATGCTTCTAAAAGAGCCAAAAGATTGGCAAACGGTGCTAAGTCACGGCATCTATCGCATTCGCGGTTCTTTGCGCTATCCACCTCCCATGTTGACTGAAAAACGTATCCAATATTTAGGATTTTATTTACCTGCTTCTTTTGGGAAACAGAAATTTAGTGTGCGACATTATGCTAAAGTCAAAAGCATAAATATGGCATCTCGCCATAAATGTATTCCCGATGAAATGCTGAATGCTAAGAGCAACGATAAATATTACAAAATTGATGTGGAAGAACCTTTGGCTTTGGCAGAGCCTATTGTTAGTTTGCGTGGTCGTTCTCACATGGTTTTGAT
>JANMJN010001066.1:0-1974 GCA_031371355.1 Saprospiraceae bacterium | reverse complement strand
CAATCCTTTCTTCATGCAACAACCTCGCGAAAAGGAAAAAATCAAAAAAAAATACGAAACTGAAAAAATTTAATTTCCCCATTATTGTGATGATATTAAGAAAGACGATAAGATTATTTGCGCAATCTTATCGTCTTTTTTCTTTTTATCCTTGAATCTCAATATCTTAACGTCTTGAAAAACAATTCTTTTTTCAAAAGCTGCAAACAAAAATTTACTTTTGCTGAATTTTAAATCCAAAATATTGATTCTTCCAACAATGATGTGTCGTGTTGGAAATAATTTTAAACTTAATTTGTAATGAGAAAAATTTTATTCGTTGTATTGGTTTTCACAACACTCGTATTTTCAAATTGTAAAAACACTCCAGCAACACCTGCATCAAGCACTGTTGTCGTCTCCGATTCTATGGCTGTTCATTCAGGCATGATGGCGGCATCCAAAATCGTATTTGTCAATATTGATTCATTGAAAGACAAATACACCTATTTTAAACAACAACAAGCATCTTTTGAGCAAAAAGAAAAGAGTTTAATCACTGAACTCGATAAAAAAGCGCAAAGATTTCAAGAAGAGTACGGTGCACTCCAAGTAGAAGCCCAAAAAGGCACTGTTCCACCTGCGGTGCTCCAACAAAAAGGTCAAGCTTTGCAAGCTAAACAGCAGGCTATCGTTGCTGAAAGGGATAGGAAATCAAAGGAATTGATGGAGGAAACACAAAAATTCAATGAAGATTTGCAAAAAAAGCTCAATGAAGTCCTATCTGGTTTGCAAAAACAAAAAGGATTTGACTACGCTGTGAGCCACTCCAAAAACGGCGGCAGTCCGTTTTTATATGTCAACGATGCCTTAGATATCACGAATGAAGTCGTTGCCATTCTAAATGCAGAAAAAAAATAGTTTTTTAAAAAATGAAAAATGAATTGTTTCAGCATTCATTTTTTCATCATTTATCAATAAATAAAAACCAACCATACCTATGAAAACAGATTTTACGATTGAAGGGAATTATGTCGATATTCGTCAGCGCAGTATTTATCCCGCTCGTTTAGTCATTTCGAATGGCAGAATCCGCAATATCAGACGGCTCAGTGGCACAAAAACGCGCTATATTTTGCCCGGCTTCATTGATGCCCATGTCCATATTGAAAGCTCGATGCTCGTGCCAACAGAGTTTGCAAAGGTTGCCGTTTTGCACGGGACCGTGGCAACAGTGAGCGACCCGCATGAGATTGCAAACGTTTTGGGTACTGAGGGGGTGTGGTATATGATAGAAAATGGACGGAAATCACCCTTGAAATTCAATTTTGGTGCACCTTCTTGTGTTCCTGCGACTATTTTTGAAACAGCCGGGGCAGAAGTGACAGCCGAGGATATTGCGCATTTACTCGCCTCACCCGAAGTGCTTTATTTGGCTGAAATGATGAACTGGCCAGGCGTTATCTTTGACGACCCCTCAGTACAACACAAACTCGACATCGCAAAAAGGGCGGGCAAACCGATTGATGGACACGCGCCTGGCTTGATGGGCAAACAAGCATTGAAATATATTTCAAAAGGCATTTCGACCGACCATGAATGTTATATGATTGATGAAGCCCGTTTTAAGCTGAAACACGGCATGAAGGTCATCATTCGAGAAGGGTCGGCAGCTAAAAATTTTGATACTCTTGCCCCTTTAATAAACAAGTATTTTGAGCAAATGATGTTTTGCTCTGATGACAAACATCCCGATGATTTGCTCGAAGGACATATCAATTTGTTGGTTCGACGTGCTGTTGCAAGAGGTATTGATGTTTTCAAAGTTCTTCAAATGGCTTGTATCAACCCCGTTGAGCACTATGGCTTAGACGTTGGTACCCTGCAAGAAGGCGATTGGGCAGATTTAATCGTTGTTGATAACTTATCGGATTTTAATGTTTTAAAAACATATATCAACGGTGATGTTGTCGCTGAACGCGGACGTGATTATAT
>JANMJN010000664.1:0-3207 GCA_031371355.1 Saprospiraceae bacterium | reverse complement strand
GTGAGGGATGAAGCGGGAGAATTGATGTATTTGCAAGTGCTTTTCTACCGCAGAACCGACGACTAACACCCCCTCAGTATTTGTCATAATTTAAAACAAAAAGATATGTGGACAGAAGAAAACAACGCTTTACACTGCGTTTTTAAATTCAAAAACTTTACGCAAGCCTTCGCTTTTATGACCGAAGTGGCTTTTGCGGCAGAAAAACAAAACCATCATCCGAATTGGTCGAATGTGTACAATACGGTTGATATTCAACTCAATACGCACGATGCAGGCGACATCGTGACAGAAAAAGACCATGCTTTGGCAAAGGTGATTGATGCAATTTTTGTGCGGTATAGCTAATGCTCAATGAGATTTACTAAATTTTTAAAATTTAGTAAATCTTTTGATGGGTAATAATGACAAAGACGATAAGACAGCTTGATGTGTCTTATCGTCTTTGTACTTTAAATCTTAAAATCTTAAACTATGCCTTATCGGGTTCTGCATCATTTTTGTCTTGTTCTTGAAGAACATCATTTGTGGGGATTTCTTCGGTGTTTATAGCAGCCCCCTCAGTATCAACACCTTCCTGTGTGATTTCTTCATCTACAATGGGGGTTTCAGTTTCATGAGTTGCTGTCTCTACCTTTTTATCGTCATTAAAATAATGCCTTTGAAACAGCAAAATGCTGGCAACGCCAATTGAAATCGCAGAATCGGCGATATTAAAGACAGGTTGAAAGAACTGAACATCGCCCAATTCGTTTTTCCAGACTGGGAAAAAGAGCATATCTACTACTTTACCATGCAAAAACGAGCCGTAACCTGTTCCGAAAGCGACTAATCTTGCAGGACCTTCGCCACAATGGAAAGTGGATTCATTAAAGATCAAACCATAGAAAGCTGAATCAATGATATTGCCAACGGCACCTGCTAAAATGAGTGAAAAACCGATTAATAAACCATAACCCGCATTACGACGGACAAGGCGGGTGACATAATAGCCCAAAAAACCAATGGCAACGATGCGGAAAAGGCTCAAAGCCAATTTACCATATTCCCCGCCGAATTTCCAACCGAATGCCATGCCTGGATTTTCAACAAAATTGAGTTTTGCCCAAGAAGATTCGCCAAAGAGCGGACGTTCTTCACCATAACAGAAATGTGTTTTGATCCAAATTTTTAAGGTTTGGTCAATAATGAGGACAAATAGGACGATACCTATGACAGTGAGTGATTTTTTCAATGTGTAATGATTTGTTGTTGGTTGAACTAACAGTGCAACCCTTTAATTATTGTAGATAAATTAATAGCATTTGAGACGAAAAGTCTATAACTAGTAACATCAACGTGGTACAAATTTAGTGCAAAGCTACAACGAATATCGGAATCACCAACCTAGAGCTTTGCGTTTTGAACCGAACATGAAAAATCCGTAAGTTTTTGACAAAAAACTTACGGATTCCTAATGAACGTATGAAAAGCGGTTAGTTAAACCCGTCTAAATCTTCGGCTATCAAAATTTTGATAACAGAGACAGATAAAGCGGTTCCCGCTTCGCCTTTAATACCTTTTGCCGCCAATTCATCTTCAAGATGAACAAGTGTGCGGTAATAAACGGCTTTGAAAGCGGTAAAAACTTGGTCGTTGTATTGCCCTTGTTTTGACCACAATTCTAATTTTTTGAACAAGTTTGTATGCCAACCCAATACGGCTGCCGCGTCTTTTGACGCGAGCATTTCTTGAGGTAAATTATTGAATAAATCAGCCACAATCGCTTTTGAATTGTCTTTAATACTTAGTTGACGTGCCATTGTGCATAAAAGGCGACCATCTTCCCAGCCTTCGAACCCATTATACTTTTGTGCCAATTCTTCATAAGTTGCGAGACGGCGATTGAGAGCCACAGCACGGTCATACAGTGTTTTGGTTTGAGGTCCTAAAATGCCGTCCGATACGCCGCCATAAAGCCCCAATTCTTTCAACGTCTCTTGTAATTTGACAACTGAAAGACGTTTTGAAGAGCTGGGTGTGTAGCCATAGCTCGTCAGTTCTCCCCCTTTGTTATTGACAACGGCAACATCATCTGTTTGCTTCAAAATACTTTTGTCGCTCGTATCAAATTCCGAAATCGGATTCAATTGCAAATCTTTGACGCCTTTAATAAAGGCATCTGAGAAACCTAAAGCGATTAATTCTTTCAACTTGACACCCGCGTCGTTTTTATCAGCGTAAGCCCCATGCACGATGCGCACTTGACCATTATTTGGCATTGTATAGAGTGTCCCTGCCCGCAAATAGTTATGCCAATTGATGGGTTCGCCAGCAGTTATTGTAGCGATTTGAATAACGTACACGAGTTTACCCGTTTTCAAAGGGCGTGCAGCCACAAAAGCATTATCGAAACCTTTGGCTTTTATTTTTGCTAAAAAAGGTTCAGCTGCTTGTTCAGAACCAAAAGCGCCTGCGAAAACAAGCCCATCACGTTTATAAACGTAGGCATAAGAGCGAATGGCTTCAAAATCGGCTTGTTTAACGCTTGGCTCAAAAGTGCCTAATTGAATGGTGTAAAGTGAATTAGCTTCTTTTGATTGAGCAAGTAGTTGGGCGTCCAAGCTCATAAAGCCGCCCACAAAAAGAATAGAAAGCAGGAATTGTTTCATTTTCTCACTAAATTGATGATTGTGAAGGAAAATTGTTTAAAATGATTCGTTTGTGTCCGAAGATTGTACATAAGTTCAGTAGAAGGTAAGTATTCGCTAATTGTCCTATGCGTTGTTGTTTGATAATGACGACATAACGTTAAATTGCCTTCTGACATTATACAAAGATGAAATTTTTTTTTGAAAAGGACAAGAAGTGAGTTCTCAATGGGTAATCTGTTTACATATTATTGATATAGTAGAAATAAAAATTTAATTTTATCGAAATTTATAACAAATACTTTTTTGAAGCCGTATAACTTTGTGTCATTAAAATGTTAAACAAATTTAATTCATTTATTCAACTTTAAAATCATGAAACAATTCGGAAAGGTTATTACCCTCGTTTTCATCGCTCTCTTGAGCTGTATTTCGCTTCACGCACAAGATGTTATACATCGCAAAAATGGTAAAACCATTGAGACTAAAATAATAGAGATTAGTGATGTTGAAGTCAAATACAAATTGTTTACTCAACCAGATGGTGTCATATTTGTGATGGACGCTTCATTGATTA